>JAYGDG010000409.1:0-4429 GCA_046583015.1 Pirellulaceae bacterium
TTGCAGCCCGACGTTGCTTTTTGCGGTGGACTGACCGTTTGCCAGCAAGTGAGTCAAATGTGCGCTGGGACATCAACCGTTTGTGTGCCCCATTGCTTTAGCACCGGAATTAACCTGGCAGCATCCTTGCATTGGATGGCCTCGGTCGGCGGTGACCTGGTGGAATATTGCCTGCGCCCCTCACCGTTGATGCGAAAACTGGTCAGCAATCTGCCCGCCTTAGAAGAAGGACGAGTACCAGTTCCCACTGGTCCAGGTTTGGGCATCACACTGGACGAAGAAATCCTGCAACAATTTCGCGTCGACTACGATTGAGCCAGCTGACCAGTTAAAACAAGCTTCGGGAAAGGTAAACCACTATGCTTCAGCACCTATTATTTCATCGTGGTCGCAATGGTTGGGCTTGTTGCCCGGTTGTTATCCTGTTGTGCTGGTTCACCTCCCCAGTCCAGTCAGCAGAACCACTGGTGGCCGGTGACTGGGTTTCTGTAACCAATGAAAAAGTTGTTTCCCGCTCGGGCCAGTGGCGGGTAGACCGGTTCCGCTTCGCTGCCAAAGATCATCTTCTTACCACTGCAGCGGGAGCTGCCATTGAGTTTCAGTTCCAGGGTACTGGCCTGGCGTTGCGACTGGGCAACCACGCGGTTCCCGCTTATGGAAAACCAAGCTTGGGACAACTGCGAATTGCTGTGGACGATCAGCAGCCAACGGTTATCGCTCCGCAAGGTACGGCCCTGGAGATCATCGTGGCTCGCAACCTGCTGGCCGGCAACCACCAGGTCAAGATGGTTCATCAACCGGCAGGCATGGGCACGGGGTGTCGGATCGAAGCCGTTCGTGCCCTCAAGCAACCAACCGGGGACCTTCAGTTTCAAGTGCAAGGTGAGGAGAATGCATTTCTTGTCGATGTGCGAGCGGTACTCACTCGTCAGAACCATACGATTCGTAATACGCTCGCTCGCAACTGGCTCAATGGTCACTGTCAACTCGTGGGGTTGCCCCCAGGGGATGGTTACCAGCTGAGTGTGACGGCCGCCGGCTGGCAGACGGTCCAGTCGAAGCCTTTCCGGATTCAGGGCGGAGCGGTGATGCAGCTGCCGGCTATTTTTCTCACCCGCCAAGATGAAACCCGGATTACCAGTTTTCGTTTTCCCGCCATGAACCAGCCCGCTATCCGCAAACCTGGGACGACGTTTCGCGCTCGCTTCCTGGGATTTGATACGGAGATTAAGACGGTCACACTTACGCGCCGCCTGGGGACCGCTACCATCTCCAGGAAGGTTGAATTTCAAGAAGATCGAGCAGCGGCCTTTTACTACGATCGAGAAGTTAGCGTTCAGTTGCCTAAAGATATGCCCTCCGGTCTTTATGATTTGAGCGTGTCCGTGGAAGGGGGCCGGCGGACGCGGGTTTGCAAGTCACCGCGATCCGTTTTCGTGGTGACTGAGTTTCCTCGTAACCCGGTCTTCGTGACCTTTGGTCATCTTGATACGTCGGCCCAGTATCAGGCGGAATACCTGGGTCGACTGGCAAACGTGATTAACCTTCTTTCGCCCGACCTGGTATTGATCAGCAACTCCGTAAACCCGGCCTACATTTCTGGGGCACTTTCCCGGTTGCAGGTGCCCTATGTCATCAACTTTGGTAACCACCAGTTCCATGGGCATGAAAAATGGTATGGTTCGCCGGTCGGTATCATCGATTATGGGCCGGATCTCTGTATTCTTAATTTTGGCCGTCCGTGGCACGTGAACCGTGACCAGGCAGATGCCTTTCTAACGGCCCGCCAACAGGTCTCCTGCAAGATTATCAATGCCTTTGAGCATAATGCGCCAGTCAAAACGTTTCTCGATAAACATCGAGTGAACTTGATCCACGATGCCCACGGCATCGGAACCAAGGTGATGGAAATAGGGAGCACGCCAACACGGCGGGTAGGAAAAATAAATTCCGAGAGTTTTCGGGTGATCCGTTTTCAAGGCAACCGGGTGACGTCTTGTACGTACCTGGATCACGAGACCGACCCGATTCCGTTTGCTCGGGAAGCGAAACAACCCCTGGAGGTGGTTTGTCTTGGTGCAGTTGCGGAAAAAGGAATTGTCGCCAGCGCCGAAGTGACGAATCGCTTACGGGAAAGTTATCCGAATTGCCACGTTCGCTTCGTGCTGCCACGTGGAGATTACCAGGTCGTGGGAGGACGACTGGTGTCGGAGGTAGTTGCCGATGATGGCAAGCATGTCGTCATAACAGCTGCCGTCACCTTGCCCGCGCAGCAGACCGTTCGCCTCCAGATCAAAGCTCGCTAACCCGCACCACGCTATGGCGATTACTTGTTAGCCGAAGTTTGATTGGCTGGCAGCCCCGTTGCCCAGCGAATGGCCTGGTAGAGCAACTGGTTCGTCGCCGGATTCTTAAAGTCGTCTGGATGGCCTAGCGAGGTGTAAAAGACGCGGCCACCAAACTTGTTGGTATTGACCCAGGCAATCGGTTCGGTCGGTTTGCCGGGAACCGTTCCATGCAGAAGAGCAGTGGCTGATTTTGCCAGCGGGCTGACCAGGTACAGGGAACCTTGTCCCTGCCATTGGCTGGTATCGATCTTATTGAGAATCGGATGCGCGGATGCACCCTTGGCAACCTGCAGAGCAACCTTAGGGCCCACGCCATGATGACCCGTGTAATGGCCACCAATGACTTCGGCATCGAAGTGTTCCCAGTCGGCCAGGCCTGCAGGAATCTCCTTGCCACGCAAGGAAAAAGCATGACTCGCGGTTCGAATGCCGATGACCGGTTTACCCGCTTCGATGAACTTACGAATGGTTTCCATTTGTGCCTTGGGGAGGACCCGTCGACGTGCGCTGACCAGCAACAAGTCGGCATCGTCCAGCACCGAAATGCCGGGCAGGTTATTGCGTTGTTTCGCGTTGACATCGTTACCATAGACAAAGCTGACGCGAAATTCCTTTCCCAGGTGCTTGAGGGCAAAGACGGGAAGAGTGGCTTCCGTTTTGTACTCGCGTTCAGCTGAGACGATGACTACGTGAGGTCGCTGGTCATGCTTAAACTGGAAAACCTTGCCTCCAATGACCTGGTCACTAGTGATCGTGGGACAAACCCATTTCTCGATATGTTCGACGATTAAATCGGTTCCCGTAAAGTGACTGACGTATGGCTTACGGGCAGGATTGTACATGGTGTCGGTCATGTCTCGCATCAAGACGACGTTCTTGCCATTCTTGGCCATTTGACGCAGACCAAAGGGGCGACCCAGCACACACATGTTGGTATGCACACCAACCAAGATGACATTCTTGATTCCCCGCTCTTCGAGTACGTTCCAGATCTCGATTCCATTGTCACTGATGATGTCTGCATCATGAATATCCAGCAGGTCCGTTTGAGACTTCCAGGGAGCACGTGGATTTCGGCCCATACCCTTCAGTTTCTCAGCCCACTTGCGATGCGCCTCGGCTTCGTCATCTTCACCCCCATCGGTCTGATCGATGGGATAGTCGCCCTGCTCTTCAGACGGAATACTGTAACACCACTTACTGATGTCCTTGGGCAGGTTTTTTGCCGCAGGTGCCGCTTGAGCCCGTTTGCGACCCGGATGATCCTTGTAGGGAGCCATGCAACTGCTGGGAGCATGAATGATGGTGGCGCCCCGAAGCCGTGCTTCGTTCAGCACACGGTTCATGCGGGGAGCCATTTCTCCGCCACGCAGCGTGGCATTTAAGCAGTGATGAAGATCCCACATGTCACAAACGATGACCGCTGTTTCCTTGGCCTTCCACTCCTGTTTTTCCTGCACCGCATTAAACAGGGGCGATTTCTCAGCGCTGGGAACACGTTTGCGCAATGTCAAACTAAATGGCTTGGCGGCGACCGTCGCGATTGCCTCGGCTCCCTGAAGAGAATCTTGTGGAGCGATTAGGTTGCCCAAAAACAACAAGGCACCGAGGAGCCCAATAAGCCAGCGAACAGAGTAGCGGCAGGTTCGATTGCGCGTATCCATCAGGTGATTCTCCTCCGGGTAGGTTGTCCTGTCAGCTGGCTTGTGCCAGCCGAGAAACTGACTATCCCATGTTTTAAGGTACCCTGAGAGTAGCTGCAAGTTTCCCCTGGTTTTTCGTCGATTCATGGTTGTCAGAAATGGCCCTGTCATCCGCACGGTCGCTTGTTGACGAGGAGAATACTCCGCTAAACTACCAGCTATAGCAATTGATGCGACGGTTCCCTTAGGACGAGCTATGGGAGTTCCTATGCAGCCAGCAAATACGCTGAACCAACTGATACTTCGAGGCCTGGGTTTCACGACCGCTTTATTGCTAGGTCCCCTCGTGCTGCAGGCGGCTAATCCCGACGCCCTGCCCCTGCGAGCGACCAAGGGACTGTTCGATGTCTCAGCCAAGCAAACCCTGGGGCTAAAACA
>JAYGDG010000540.1:0-1980 GCA_046583015.1 Pirellulaceae bacterium
CACCATCCTCGATGGCGACGGACTCCAGTACCACGAAATCGCAGTTGGCTTCCTCAACGGAACGCCGCTGTCCGAAACCAACTGGGCTACCGATAGAACACTCGGGTATCCCTATTTCGTCACCGCCATATACGCGATCTCAAATAATTCGATCTGGCTCGTATTTGCGATTCAAACTCTGATGAACATCGCGATGGTCCCGATGATCTACTGGGTGGCGCGCCGGATATTTGCATCGAACACAGTGGGCCTGTTCGCTGCTGGCTTTTACGCCATATCTGCAATTCCGGCCGCATGGGCAACCCGCTACCTTTACACCGAAGCACTGTTCACATTCGTGATGATGATTTTCCTCATCGTGCTGATCCAGGCATGGAAGAAAGATTCCTTCAAGTGGTTCCTCCTGCTTGGCGTTCTGCTCGGAATCGGCGCCAACGTACGCTCGGTGCTCCAGTTTTTCGTAATAATTCCCCTCGTGATAATCGCCCTGCAGGATCGCCCGGTTCGGAACAAGCTTCTCATCTCCAGCGCCATCATCATCGGCACCATGGCGGCCATGGCCCCAGGCCAAATCAGAAATTTCAAAGAGTACGGCCACTACTCGCTTTCGACGATCAGCGGCAACGTCCTGTTCAAACACACCGTCCAGGCAAAAGCCAACGCCGAAGGCACCGACTTCTTCGAAGCACGCGACAACATCGGCTGGCAGCAGTGGGTCGATTACGAAAACCCGTTCGATCGATCAGCAGCCGCCAAAAAAGTAGGCATCAAGTACGTCACGAACAATCCCAAAGAATTTGTCATCCTGTGGGTCCAGGGCATGACATCGTTCCTGATCGGCACCGAGAAAAGCTCGTATCTATACGTGATATTCGATCAGGAGCGACCGGTCATTGATCTACCGAACGGCTACGAAACCTTCTCGCAACGAATAATTCGAAATCTCAAAAGCACCCAGAAGGAATACTTTCTACTCCCGTTATTCGGAATCAAATTCCTCTTCGAATACGTAGCAATAGCACTGGGATTGTTACTTCTGATCCGCCGAGATCAAAAATTACTCGCTCTGTTTTTCGTACTTGGAATCCTCTACTTCATCATTGCAACAGGCCCAATGGGCCGAGCTCCTCGATACAAAATCCCGGTAATTCCGATCTACGCAATCCTCGGCGGAGGAGGGTTGACCATGATCTGGGCATACTGGAATTCGTGGAGAAACCCGGGCAGTCATCTCCCCGAGTAACAACCCCTGATACGCACGATCAACCCCGAAACAATGTCCACAAATTCCGTTGATAAGCTGCGACGATAGGTCAACACGATCACCGGGGATCAAATAGCCTCTCGTTCCAGTTCAATCCATAGGTTGCATGAGTAGTTGGAGTCACACGCGTGAGGAAAAGAACAGGTAGACAGGCCCGGAGCCATCACAAGCGATGAACGTCTCGACCAGGCAATCATCTGGATCACGCTTGCCGCGCTCGTTTTACTCCCACTTACGTTCAGTTTTTTTCAAGATCGTCGCGGTATTCAACGAATTAAAGGTCGTCTCACTCCACTTGACTGCCGGTCTAATTGCGATTCTCTGGCTTTGGCAAATTGTTCTTCGACGGCTGAATGCAAGGTCAACGACAGACAATGAACTCAGCTGGGATCTAGTGGGCTAGGCAAGTCGTAATCCTGCTCGCTGGGCTCTAATTGCAGCCGCAATATGGGTATTCGCACAAATAGCCTCAACGCTCTTATCCCCTCTTCCGATAATCAGCTTTTTCGGTGGTGACGAAGCCAGATCTGGGTACAACCTCTACGACAGTCTCTCGCTGTCGTTCATTTTTCTGTCTGTGGCACTCTTTTCTTGGCATTTCTGCCTCCCTTCAATTCACCCAGTATCTGATTTTTCAGCTGGATACGTTTGTGGGGGTCAGGTCAGCAGTATCCGCTGGACGTGCTCCACGCACTTGCGGCGACGTGAAGGGCTCA
>JAYGDG010000547.1:0-1501 GCA_046583015.1 Pirellulaceae bacterium
CGGGAACTGCTGGCAGACAAATCGATCGACGCGGTCGTCATCGCCACCTGCAACCACTGGCATTGCCTGGCTGCCATCTGGGCCATGGAAGCGGGGAAAGATGTCTACGTTGAAAAACCGCTCTCGCATTCCCAGTGGGAAGGCCGCCAGGCAGTAGCCGCGGCGCGCAAGTATGGCCGCATCTGCCAGCTCGGGACCCAGCAGCGTTCCGATCCAATGCAGGCCCAGATCAAGAAATTTCTGCACGAAGAAAAAGCACTCGGAGAAATCCTCTCCGCCCGCGTCAATCGGTTTGGCGTCCGGGGCGCTATTGGAAAACGACCCGACCCGATGACACCTCCCAAGAACGTCGACTACGACCTCTGGCTGGGGCCGGCGCAGTCGGAACCCCTTTACCGCAACAACCTGCATTACGACTGGCACTGGGACTTTAACACCGGCTCCGGTGAAATGGGCAACTGGGGAGTTCATGTCCTGGACGACTGCCGCAACAACATTTTCCTCGACCAGGTGACTCTCCCCAAACGTATTCTCGGCGGTGGCGGACGGGTGGTCTACAACGACGCCGGTGAAACGCCAAACGTTCAATTCTGTTACTTCGACACTGGTGGTGTCCCGGTGGTGATCGCCCTTTCAAACATCACGGCTGGCAGCGGCTCCAAAAAAACCTCACCCCACCCGGGCCCTGGCAGTGGCTACATGGCCTTCTGCGAAGGTGGCCGTTTTGAGGGACAACGTGGCCGGGCCGTGGCATACGACAAGGATGGTAAAACGATCAAGACGTTCAAGGGCAACAGTGGCAACGGCCTGCACCAAATGAACTTCATCGAGGCAGTCCGGCGCCAGGATGCCTCGATCCTCAATTCCGAGGTCCAGGTCGGCCACGATACCACCGGCTGGTGTAACCTGGCCAACGTCACCTTCCAGACCGGCAAGGCATTCACCTACGACGATGCCAGGCAGATCGAAAAGGGGAGCCAGTTGTGGACCAGCGTCCTGGGCGACATGGACAAGCTGCTCAAGGCCCACGGCTTGGACTTGGAAAGCACCGATATCAAGTTGAGTCCGCTGCTGACCATCGATCCCAAGACCGAACAGTTCACCGGCAGTGGTGCCGAGTCAGCCAACCAGCTGCTCAAGCGCGAGTACCGAAAGGGCTACGAGGTCCCCGAATTCCCGGCCAGCAGCAAGTCGTAAGCCGCTGCCAAAATCCCTGTTAGCGGAAACCAAAGCATGTCCGCCTGCCATCAACATCCCGCGAATATCTCACGCCGTGAGGTGATGCGGGTCGGACTCGGTGGACTCTCCGCCCTCTCCCTCTCTGAGTTGATCAGCCAGCGCGGCCAGGCGACACCATCAGGCAACAAGGATACGGCCGTCATCCTTGTCTGGCTCCCCGGTGGCCATAGTCACCTGGAAACCTATGACCCCAAGCCACAGGCAACGTCCGATTTCCGTGGCCCCTACGCCCCCATGGAGACCGTTGTGCCGGGCATGGAAA
>JAYGDG010000549.1:0-1750 GCA_046583015.1 Pirellulaceae bacterium
AACTGCCTGCAGGTTTGTCACTGCAATGGTCCCGGCAACTGGTTGAGCCTCGCATGGCCTGGCCAGAGGATCCACGGATCCATTTCGACGCCACCGTGGAACCGGTTTACGCAGGGGGTCTGGTCTTTGTTCCTTCCTCGACAACCGACTCCGTGACGGCGCTCGATGCTGCCTCCGGCAGCGTGCGTTGGAAGTTTTTTGCCGATGGCCCGGTCCGTTTCGCCCCGGTTATTGCTCACGGGCAGGTTTACTTTGGTGCTGATGATGGATTTATTTATTGTCTCGCTGCTGCTACGGGAAAAATGCAGTGGCGACAGGCCGCTCGACCGTCGAACCGCCAGGCGATTGGCAGCGAGCGAGTGATTTCGGTTTGGCCCGTGCGTGGCGGCCCGGTGCTGGCCGCTGGCAAGATCTATTTCACGGCAGGTGTCTGGCCTTTTGAAGGTGTCTTACTCTATGACTTTGCAGTAGCTCCCAACCAGCAACAGCCCCCCGTGTTCCGTTCCCGCGCGCTCAACTCGTTAACTCCCGAAGGTTACGCGGTGGCATCTGCCGGCCGACTGTATCTCCCCTGTGGACGCGCGCTGGCAGCCTGTTTTGATCTCAAGACCGGGCAGTCGGTTAAGCTGAGCTACGACTCACGTGGTAAGACCGATTACCATGTCACGGCCGTTGGAGAGTTCATCTTCCATGGCGATCGTATCTACCAGGTTGCCGAGAAACGGCTTCTGCAAACGGCCGTGCATCGACCGGTGACCGGACCGGAGGGCGTAGCCGGTACCCTCAATAATGATCTCGTTGGCCTCAACGTGAAGAAGCCAGCACTGGTAGAAGTGGTCGATCGTAAGGGGAAGACCCAAAAGGTGCACGTGTTACCGCTCAGCTGGCGTATGAAGCGAGCAGACCTGGCCAAGATTGTGGGCGCGTCATCCAGTGACTGGAAAGTACACCTGCAGGCAGGTAACCGTGTTTACGGGCACCTGGGTAAACAGGTGTTCGCCATTGAACCGAGCGGCACCGACGCCACGGCCAGGGTTACCTGGCATGTTGCGATTGATTCACCGGCCCGTACCATGATTGCCGGTGATGGTCGCTTGATCGTGATCTCCGAAGCCAACAAGCTCTACTGTTTTGCTGCTGGAGATATCCAGGCGAAAAATTATCCCCTCGACCAGAAACCCCTGGCCAAGGCAGACACGACGGGTCGCTGGGCAGAATTGGCCAAGCAAATCGTAACCGACAATAGTGACTTGCAAGCCTACTGCCTGGTCCCCGGGATTGGCAGTGGCCAGTTGATTGATCAGTTGTTACAGCGGACCGAGTTGCACCTGCTGGTGATCGATTCGAGCGCCGAAAAAGTGGCTGCGCTACAGCGCCGCTGTGATGCAGCCGGTTTGTACGGCCAGCGCCTGGCGGCCCGGGTTGGAAATGTTGGCACGGCCCAGTTACCCGCTTATTTCGCCGCTGTCATTGCCTCGGAAGAACCTCTACAAGCAGGCATCGGTGTGCTGTACCGGTCACTGCGGCCCTATGGCGGGAATGCTTACCTGGTGAACAGTGACGCGGCACAAATCAGTCGCATCGTGGAAGCTGGCGGTCTCTCTAAGGCCAAATTGAAACGTGCTAAGGGAATCACGACGATCACCCGCGTTGGAGCACTGGCCGGGTCCTCTAACTGGACGCACGAGTATGGAGATGCTGCCAATTCGCTCACCTCCAGTGACGAGTTGGTGAAGGCACCGCTGGGAGT
>JAYGDG010000576.1:0-1908 GCA_046583015.1 Pirellulaceae bacterium
ATCGGAAGCGCCGTAGCTAAGTCCAGGTTTCAGACCGCCTCCGGCCATAAAAAGGGTATAGCAGTCTGGGTAGTGATCTCTCCCGAGAACCTCGCTCTTTGCCGTGCGGCCCTCCCTAAAGGGCGTGCGACCAAACTCTCCGCTCCAAATTACGAGCGTTTCATCGAGCAGATCACGCTGCTTCAAGTCCTTAATGAGCATAGAGACGGCTCTGTCCATCGGCTTGCAACGATCCGTGAGGCCGCCTTGTATGCCGCGACTTTTATTGGTTCCATGGAAATCCCAGCCCCAGTCGAAGAGTTGGATATAGCGAACTCCATTTTCTGCAAGTCGTCGAGCTAACAGGCAGTTGTTTGCAAAACTGGCTTGCCCGGGCGTGGCCCCGTAAGCTTCCAGAGTCCCCTTGGTTTCCTGCGAAATGTCCATGACACCGGGAACGGAGGTTTGCATTCGGAAAGCGAGTTCGTACTGTGCAATCCGGGTTAGAGTCTCGGGACTGCCGAACCGTTCAGCCTGCAATTGGTTGAGATCGCGGAGCGCGTCGAGGCTGGTTCGCCGGAGCTTGCTGTCCATCCCTGCGGGATTACTCACATAGAGAACCGGATCGCCTTTAGAACGGCACTGCACACCCTGGAATACCGAGGGCAAAAAGCCGCTGCCCCAATTGTCTTTACCGCCGCTGGGACTTACGCCGCCAGAAATAAGGACGACGAAGCCGGGGAGGTCCTCGTTCTCTGAACCAAGTCCATAAGTCACCCAGGAACCGAGCGAGGGGCGTCCTGACCGGGGCGAACCGGTATAGAGAAGCAGTTGGGCCGGCGCGTGATTGAACTGGTCCGTGTACATGGCTTTTATAATCGTCAGCTCGTCGGCCACCTCGGATAAGTGCGGAATAGCCTCCGACATCCAGGCACCGCTTTGTCCATGTTGAGCGAACTTCTGGGGGGTTCCCAAGAGGGTGGGATGCGCGGATGTGAAAGCGAATCGTTTTCCCTTGTAGAATTCATCGGGGCATTTCTGGCCATTGCGTTTGACCAGTTCCGGCTTGTAGTCAAAGAGATCCAGGTGCGGTGGCGAGCCGGCCATATGCAAATAAATGACGCGCTTTGCCGTCGGGGCGAAATGGGGTTTTCGCGGCGCTAGCGGATTGATGAAATCGGGTGCCGCAGTGGCGGGTGCGCCGAGTGATGCCAGGGCCAGTGCGCCTAGACCGGAGGGGCAAGCCTTGAGGAAGTGTCGTCGTGTTAGCTGATGCAAACTGGCAAGTTGAGGATTCATGAGTCGTGTCCGTTACCTTTTAGTAAGCGCTTCATCGAGATTCAACAGTACATTGCAAATAACGGTCCAAGTGGCAAGCTCGGGAAGAGATACATCCTTGGGAGCGGGCCCAGCCAGGGAAGTGGCCATCTGTGTCGCCAAACCCTGGTCCGTGTCGTAGCGAAGGTGCAATTGCGTGTGCAGTAGCTTGAGGCGAGCCGTTTCAGCTGGTCCGGGAGGCCGTGACAGGCAGAGCCGGAAGGCAAAATTGATCTGGACGGAAAGGTCGCTGGCTGAGTGCCTGATGACACGCCGGGCAAACCGCTGAGCTGCCTCGACGTAGACCGGGTCGTTAAGCGTGACCAGCGCCTGCAGGGGCGTGTTGGTTTGCACCCGGCGGATCGTGCAGACGTTGCGAGTGGGGGCATCGAACACGGCCATCGACGGATAGGGGATGCTGCGACGCCAGGAAGTGTAAAGTCCTCGGCGGTACTTGTCCTCACCGGGACTCGTCGCCCAGTCCGTGGAACCGCCAAAGGCTGCCTTCAGGCCAAGGTTTGGCCGCGGGGGACGGACGCTCGGTCCGTACATTTTGGCGCTCAAAAGTCCGCTGACCGCCAGCGCCTGGTCCCGAATCATTTCAGCAGACAG
>JAYGDG010000770.1:0-2390 GCA_046583015.1 Pirellulaceae bacterium
TCAAGGTCTATGCCGTCGCCAAGGATGCCAAGTGGAAGGTCGAAAACAAGGGTTTTGCCCGGCCCGGAGGAGCACAACCCCGTCCGCTACCCAGACCACGAAAAGCTCCCGGCACCAGTTCGGTGACTCCGGAAAGCCCGACTGGTCTCACTCGCACCCGGATCCGAGTACGGTAACGAGTGGTCGATCTGGCGCATTGCCAGTTTCTGAATGTTCCTGCACTCACTACCAGCAATTTTGCTGGTAAACTAAACCCTATCGCTTCGATGGCTGGTCGGCGCAGCCGAATTTCCTCTTTATTCATCTCGGTGCCAGAATTACCCATGAATCAACGATCCACACTTGCCGTAGCTCTCGCCATGTTCTTTCTCGTCTCCGGCCCCCTGCTTGCGGTCGCTCAACAGAACAAGAAAAACACTCAACCTAACTTTCTTTTCATCATCGCCGATGACTGCACCTACCGTGACATCGGCTGTTACGGAGGCCAGGCACACACACCGAATATCGATGGACTCGCGAAACGAGGAATGCGATTCACCCGCAGTTTCCAGGCCGCTCCCATGTGCTCTCCCACGCGGCACAACATCTACACGGGAATCTATCCCGTCAAGAGTGGAGCCTACCCCAATCATACGTTCGTGAAACCCGGTACCCGGAGTATTGTCAATTACCTGAAACCCCTCGGCTACCGCGTAGCCCTCAGCGGCAAGACGCACATTCAACCGCGCGATATTTTCCCGTTCGAATACTCGGCCAACAAAAACAATCCGGACATGCAAGTCATTGATCAGTTCCTCGGCCAGTGCCGCCAGAGCAAAACCCCGTTCTGCCTGTTCGCCTGCTCCAACGAACCTCACTCTCCCTGGAACAAGGGAGATTCCTCCCGCTACGATCCCGCCAAGCTCACCTTGCCAGCCTACTTTGTCGACACCCCGGTGACGCGCAAACACCTGGCCGACTACCTGGCTGAAATCACCTATCTGGATCAGCAGGTTGGTCAGTGCCTGGCACTTCTGGAGAAGCACCAGGTGGCCGACAACACGCTGGTCATCTTCACCAGCGAACAGGGGTCTGGTTTCCCGTTCGCCAAGTGGACCTGTTACGACAGCGGCCTGCAGAATGCACTCATTGCAGCCTGGCCCGGCAAGATCAAACCGGGACAGGTCAGCGATGCCATGATTGAATACGTCGACGTCTTGCCAACCTTCGTCACCGCTGCCGGCGGAAAACCCGCCGCGGTCCTTGATGGCAAGAGCTACCTGCCGGTCCTGCTGGGGCAGACCAGCAAGCACAAGCAACACGTTTATGCGCTGCACACCACGCGTGGCATCATCAACGGGTCCGACTATTTTGGCATCCGCTCCATCCGCGGCCAGCAGTACAAATTCATTCTGAACCTGACCCCGGAAATACGCTTTCAAAACGCCTGCACCAAGTCGGCTACCTTCAAGTCCTGGGAAGAAAAAGCCAAAACGGATGCCGCTGCCGCAGACAAGGTACGGCGCTATCGTCATCGTCCGGCAACCGAGCTCTATGACATCACCAAGGATCCGTTGGAATGGCATAACCTGGCCGACGATCCCAAGTTTTCCAACGTCAAGGCGGAGCTGCAGAACAGGCTGGCTGCCTGGATGAAATCACAAGGGGACCTGGGGCAGGAAACGGAACTGGCAGCTCGTGAACACCAGAATCGAAACCGCAAGAAGAACAAGAAGCAAAATCCAAAGAACAAAAAAACGCCCACGAAAGAGAGTAACTAACATGTATCACCCGTTGCGCGTCCTGACCGTCATTCTCGTTAGCTGCTGCCTGTTCTCAACCACTTCCGTTGCACAGGAAAAGAAACCGGCCGTCAAAAAGCCCAGCAAGGCCAGCAGTACCGATCAAGCCCTGGCAAAACTGGGCACCAAGAAAGTGCTCTACAAGAAAGTGGGAGATGTCTCACTCCACCTCTGGTTTTTTTACCCGAAAGGCCACCAGGTCAGTGACAAGCGACCAGCCATCGTCTTCTTCTTTGGCGGCGGCTGGAACGGGGGTACTCCCACCCAGTTCAGCGGTCAGTCCCAGTACCTCAGTTCGCGAGGCATGATTAGCATCGTGGCCGACTACCGGGTGAAGAGCCGACACAAGACCAGCCCTTTCGAATGCGTCAAGGATGGCAAATCGGCCGTCCGCTGGATCCGGGCCCATGCCAGCGAGCACGGGATCGACCCGGATCGCCTAGCCGCCGGAGGCGGATCGGCCGGTGGCCATGTGGCAGCAGCCACGGCAACGGTTCCGGGCCTTGATGAAGAGGGGGAAGACCTTGCCACCAGTTGTCGTCCCAATGCGCTGGTCTTGTTCAATCCCGTCTATGACAATGGCCCCCAGGGCTTCGGATTCGATCGTGT
>JAYGDG010000889.1:0-1885 GCA_046583015.1 Pirellulaceae bacterium
GACGCCCTTCTGCGTGAACTTACCTTTGATCAATTCGGGTGATTTCTGGTAGAGCGTGGCATAGAAGACGTAGCCTTCGAGCAGGTTCATTCCTTCTCCCAGGTGGCCACCGTCGCTCCAGATAGACGGGCTTTTGCCATCGACCTTTTTGTTGAGCCCCTTGACTGCCGACAGTTTGCCCTGGAAATAGAGTTCTAGGGCCGCCAGCATCGCTTCGTTGGTGGGCAGTACGTGGACCTTGTTGGGAAACCGCTTGTCGAGTCCAGCGATCTGTTTTGTAACCGACTTGTTCGTCCGTGCGGCCCGTGCCCGGTAGTTTTCAATTCGCGGCTCTTTGTCCCCCTCGCCAAAACCGTCTGCGTACTGCGGCCAGCCATTGAAGACATAGAACTCCATTTTGGGGTTGTACTTCAGGCAAAAATCGAGCCAGCCAAAATAGTATTCGGGGCGGTCATTGGTGTAGGAACCCCACATCATGACATCCCACTTGCCGGTGGTGATGGCGGCCATGCAGACAGGATTCGCCTGGCGGGAGGAAAGGATGCCATTTTCAAATTCCCACATCATGCGGGCAGCTCCCTGCTCACCACCACGCGAGTTAACACGCAGGTGTTGCTCGAGGCCGGCGGCCTGGGCGATTCTGGGCAGCGTCCCAAAGCCGGGCCGCATCCAACTGTGTCCGGTGGCGACGATGCGCAGACCAGTCCCCTTCGGGAAGCTAAGGGCTCCGAGCGTATTTTTCCCCTTCTTGAGGGGCATGGAGCGAACTTGCTCGGCTGTCTTGAGGTAGGTGGCGCCGCGAATCTGAGGATGGTCATCGTGACCGTGACCTAGCCAGGGGGTTGGAACGGGCCTGCTCTTGCGATGTTTAGGCTGTGGCTGCTTGAATCGCTGTTGCCTGGCTGCGGCGGGTTGGGCAGCGTCTTGGGACTGGGCCTTTGAATCACCAAGTAGCGTTACCAGCAGCAGGAGCGTAAGGACTTTCTTCATGCTTTTCCTCTTGGGGAACGGATCGAGATGTCCGCTTAATAACTCAGTCGGTTGCGATGCAATAGAGGTGTTTTTGGCCCCGCAGAAATAACTGGGGTCCGACGATGACCGGTGACGCGTCGATGCCTTCGTCGAGTTCGTTGGTAGCCAGCACCTCGTATTTCACTCCATGTTTGAGAACCACGGTCTTGCCATCGCGGCCGGCGATGTAAATTCTTCCTGCAGCGCCAGCCAGCGAAGCGTACAACATGTTGATTCCGGGCAAACGTTTATTGCTGTAATTCACCTTGCCGGATTTTGCGTTCACGCAAAAGAGAATGCCTGTTCGCTCCTTGGTGAAGTAGAGCAAGTCATCGTAGAGTAGCGGCGAGGCGACGTAGGGTGCAGCGTCGCTGCGTTGCCAAGCCATCTTCTCGCTGTCGGTAATGTCTCCCTTGGCGCTGAGTGGAATCGCATGCATCGCAAATCCGCGAAAACCTGTCATGCAGTAGACCGTTCCGTCTAGTGTGACAGGTGAAGGGATCGGGTTGCCCGCCTGGCCACCACACTCCCAAATCAGCTTCCCGGTTGCCAGGTCGTAACTGCGTGTGCGGTTCCTGGCGTTGGTCACAACCTGGGTTACCCCGTCATGCTCGACGACAAGTGGCGTTGCCCACGTGGTACTTTCGTCGCGAGGAACTCGCCACTTGTCCTTACCTGTCTTTGCATCCAGGCAGGCGATAAACGAATCGCCTTCGTGATCCCAGTTGACGATGAGCGAGTTGCCATGAAGAACGGGTGAAGTGCCTTCTCCAAAGCCGATCCTGGTGCGCATGTTACCCAGGTCGCGCTTCCATTGGAGGTCGTCTTGCAGGTTGTAACAGAAGAGACCCCGCGAACCGAATGATGCGTAAAG
>JAYGDG010000896.1:0-7382 GCA_046583015.1 Pirellulaceae bacterium
ACCACCCAAGTTGGGAAAAGATCTATGGAGATCCGAGCACTCCTGCCACGTCGCTGGTCTTTGGTGAAAAAGGTTCGGGAAAAACGGCTGTTCGACTTCAGATCGCCCGGCACCTGACCGAATACAATCGGCCCCGCACCACCCAACGAACCTACGTGATCCATTACGACGACTTTAATCCTTTCCTGGATCGTTTTCGGGATCGCTTCGGTGGTCGCAAGCGCCGCGCAGATCGTGTCTTGGCTGAATGGAAACTCTGGGATCACATGGATGCGATTCTTTCGCTGGGAGTGACCGGACTCATAGACGAGATCTTAGACACTCGCTCTTCTCGTCACATTTCACCCGGGGAAATTCGCAGCGAAACCGTTGCCAAGCTGGATCGTCATCAGTCGCGTGATTTACTCTTACTGGCAGCTTGTTACGATCAGTCGACGCAGGAAACCTTTCAAGGTCGCTGGCATCGTCTCCGCAAGCGATTGAAGTTCCGTAGCTGGTTTGCTCATTGGGACCTGGCACTCGGCTGGTTTTTCCTGGCAACGGTCGCTGGCATCACGGGCACCTTGTGGACAAAGGGTCATGGCGAAACGCTTTTTGCCTGGCGTTATCTTTGTTGGCTGTTAGCTCTCGGCCCCTGGGTTCCCTGGCTCTGGCGTGTTTAGAGCAATTTCAACTCGGCCCGCAAACTCTTGCGTTTCCTGCGGGTCGGTAACCGTGAACTGAACCCGTTACGCCAGGTACTGATGCATTTTCGTCCCGCAGAGCTCGCTTCGCAGCCTCTCCCTTGTAAAGACAGTACCGATGACCGCTACGAACTGTTGCTAAAATTCCAAAGTGTTCTGGGTACGCTGGGGTTTGATGGGGTCGTGGTGCTCGTCGACCGCGTCGACGAACCGCACCTGATCAATGGTTCAGCAGAACTGATGAAATCACTGGTCTGGTCCATGCTGGATAACAAGTTCCTCAAGCATCCGGGAATTGGGCTGAAGCTAATGTTGCCGATTGAATTGAGGCGTTTCGTGCAACGCGAGGATCGCGAGTTCTACCAGCGCGCGAGACTGGATAAACAAAACATGATCCCGACCTTCGAGTGGACGGGAGAAGCCCTGTTTGACGTCGCCAACACGCGTATCGAAGCATGTGCTCAGTCGGGCTCCGCTCCCACCTTGCGAGACTTCCTGGATCCGGCCATCAGTGACCAGCGGTTATTGGAATCATTTCGAGCGCTGCGCGTTCCCAGGAATCTGTTCAAGTTTCTCTATCGTGTTTTGGTCGACCACTGCAATACCCATACCGATCAGGCACCGGAGTGGATCGTCAGTGCACAGACCTATGAATCTGCCTTGACCCTGGTATTGCGAGAGCAAGAGGCTTTCGACCAGGGTACCGGCCCCGGTTAGTTAGTGTTCTTGAGGTCAAAGCCTGCCGAATCGAAAGGAATTGTCCTGTGATCGTTGGAGTTCCCAAGGAAATAAAACACGATGAGTATCGGGTGGCCCTCTTACCGGTCGGTGTGGAAGAACTCGTAAGTAGTGGCCACACCGTCTTGATCGAAGCTGGGGCCGGCTTGGGCAGTGGGCTGGCAGATCACGATTATCTGCGGCACGGCGCAGAACTGGTTACGGGCGACCAGGTTTTTGAACAGGCTGAAATGATCATCAAGGTCAAGGAACCGCTTCCAGAAGAATGGCCAAAACTACGTTCTGGTCAGGTTATTTTCACCTATTTTCATTTTGCCGCCAGCTGGGAAACCACCGAAGCCATGATCAAGTCGGGAGCTACTTGCGTGGCCTATGAGACCTTGGCAAATGCCAAGGGACAACTGCCGTTGCTGACACCGATGAGCGAAGTGGCCGGGAGAATGAGTATTCAAGAGGGAGCCAAGTACTTGGAGCGGCCACAGATGGGCCGCGGTATCCTGCTCAGCGGGGTCCCGGGCGTGGCACCGGCTCATATCACTATTCTCGGAGGTGGTGTGGTGGGAGCCAATGCAGCAAAAATAGCTGCTGGCTTCCAGGCCGACGTAAGCATCCTGGATATCAATGTCGACCGCTTACGTTACCTGGATGACATCATGCCGGCTAATGTCAACGTCCTGTTTAGCGACCGCCATGTAATTCGAGAACAGCTACCGCTGGCAGACCTGGTCATTGGCGCCGTGCTGATCCCTGGTGCCAAGGCTCCCCAACTGATTCACCATGAAGATTTACGACTGATGAAACCAGGTAGCGTCATTATCGATGTGGCCATTGACCAGGGAGGCAGCATTGAAACGTCGCGACCGACAACCCACAGCGACCCAACGTATATCGAGGAAGGCGTCGTTCATTATTGCGTAACCAACATGCCCGGTGCCGTAGGTCGTACCAGTACCTTTGCACTCTGCAATGTGACCTTGCCCTGGGCACTGGAAATTGCCAATCGGGGCCTTGAGCCAGCCGCCCGCGAACTGCCCCCCATCGCCAGTGCTGTGAATATTCACCAGGGCGAGATAACCAATCAGGCAGTTGCCGAATCGTTCCAATTGTCGTACAAACCGGTCTTCCAGTAGGTTACGTGGTCAAAGAACATCGGTTATTTTGAAGTGGCTTGAAACCACCTCCGGTGAATTGCCTTGTCAGAGTCGATAGAGAGGAATCAGGTTCAATGAGTGAAGCATCTGTAGCACGCGTGGGCATTGTCATGGGTAGTGACAGCGACTGGCCAAAAATCAAGAAGGCTGCAGCCGCCTTAGATGAATTCGATGTGGCATACGAAGTCCATGTGATGAGTGCACATCGCACTCCGGAAATTGTCTCCGAGTACGCAGGTACTGCCAGGGAACGCGGACTGCAGGTCATCATTGCTGCTGCCGGAGGTGCCGCGCATCTGGCCGGTGTGGTGGCGGCACATACCACGCTACCTGTCATTGGCCTGCCCGTACCGACTGCAGATCTTGGCGGACTCGACTCGCTGCTCTCCACCGTACAAATGCCAGGCGACGTTCCCGTGGCAACGATGGCCGTCGGCATGGGCGGTCCACGTAACTCGGGACTGTTTGCCGTTCAAATCATGGCACTCTCCGATCCCGATCTGCAACAAAAACTGGCTGACTTCAAAGTCAGCCTGGTCGACAAAATTGGTGCAAAAAACAGCGCCCTGCAAGACAGCCTGAAAAAACTATGATCGAAACCATGCGGTGGGTCGGAGAAATCCAGGGTTCACTGGAGTTATTAGATCAGACCCAGCTGCCCGGACAGATCCAACACGTGCAATGCAGTGACATGGAAACCGTTTGGGAAGCGATCAAGATGTTGCGAGTTCGCGGTGCTCCCGCCATTGGCATCGCCGCTGCTTATGGTATCTGCCTGGGGATTCAAGGCGCCGCCAGCCAGGCCGACTGCCAGGACAAAGTTGTCAGCTGCGCTGACTACCTGGCGACCAGTCGCCCAACTGCGGTTAACTTGTTCTGGGCGTTGGACCGAATGAAAGAAAAGGCTCTTGCGGGCACCCCGCAAGAAACAGCCGAAGCATTACAAGAGACGCTGCTGCAGGAAGCCCGTGCTATTCACGAAGAAGATCGACTGACGTGCCATCAAATCGGCAAGCATGGCGCAGAACTGCTCGATGATGGCCAGGGTGTTTTGACTCATTGCAATGCCGGTGGGTTGGCGACCGCTGAATACGGCACAGCCCTCTCGATTTTCTTCACGGCCCAAGACGCGGGAAAAATGCTGCATGTCTATGTTGATGAAACACGACCGTTGCTGCAGGGAGCTCGCCTGACCGCCTGGGAACTGATGCAGCGGCAGATCAAAACCACCCTGATCTGTGACTCGATGGCCGCCCAGGTTATGCAAGAAGGACGCATCAGTGCCGCCGTTACCGGCGCCGATCGGATTGCTGCCAACGGAGATACGGCCAATAAAATTGGCACCTATTCAGTCGCCGTACTGGCGCAGGCTCACCAAATCCCCTTTTACGTGGCCGCCCCCTCCAATACGTTTGATCTGTCACTCGCCAGTGGTAAAGAAATTCCCATTGAGCAGCGTGACTCGGCAGAAATTACTGACGGTTTTGGCAAACCAACCGCCCCGGCAGGTGTGGATGTTTACAATCCCGCCTTCGATGTCACTCCGGCAGAACTCATCACGGCAATTGTTACCGAGCGCGGGATCATTAAGCCGGTCAATCAAGAGACGATCGCCGCCATGCTGGCTGACTGAAACCGCGCTTCCTAAGAGCCCTCGCTCCCCACTGAACCCGAGGCCTTGGTAACTCCCCGCGCAGTTAACAAGACGGCGGCCACCATCATCAGGGCTCCCACCGGGACCAGGAAGATACCGATGCCAGGATCCGCATGCTGCTCAAAGGTAAAGATCCCGCCCAGGAAAAACCCGCCGGGCAACAGGAAACTGGCAGCCATAAAACAGGGGGAAGCAAATCTGGCACCCCGTTGACTAATCGTCGCCGGTACCAGGTGAACCGTCATGGCAAAAAGCAAGTGGACCAGTGACAACAGCGTGCCATGCGCATGTGCCAGCCGCCACATCAAACGCCGGATATTCTCGTAGTCTTCTCCAAGATACCAGGTCACCTTGTAGGCCAACAGCGACTCCAACAAAATACCGAGCGCTACAAACGTCAACAATGACCACCAACCAAAACGGATGTGTCGCTGCACGCAACGGTCTGCTAATGACTGGTCTTGATTCATCGCTTAACTTAATCGCCTCCGCTAGGAAACTTACTCGTCCTTACTCTGCCAGGAACACGCGCCGATCATCCCGATCCTTCAACAACCTCTCAAACCACGCACGATCCAGATTTCCCTGCTCATCCATTAACAATTGCCGGCGACCTTGCAACTGAGTTTTTTTCGTCCGCTGCTGCCAGAGCGAAAGAAGTTTCTCACCCTCGGCGGTCGCTTGTGGCTGATCGCTGAGGAAATCGTAATCCATATTGCCGTAATCGGGCAAGGCCTTTAGCGAGCGGGCGGCAATATAGCGAACTGCTGGATAAGGATCTTGCATCAATTGCAACAGAAATGGCGGGGCCCATTGATCTGTCTGAGAGACCTCCCGCGCTGGCGGCCAACTCAAGGACCAGGCCATCAGGGCACGCTGTCCAGCATCTCCCTGCAGTAACCACAGCAGGGCTGCCGAAACCGTCTCTTGCTGCTCGCTCATTTCCCTCGGTCGCTCCGTTCCATACCAGCTTTTCAAATGATCTGCCGCCCAGCCGAGCGACTGGTCCAGGTGACACTGGTTGCAGGCATTAGGTCGCCCAGTGGCAAGACTGGTGGAAACATCGGGAATCTCGATTTGGTGACTGCGTGTCGCCTTTAGCAGCCCGTAAGCGGTCATTGGCATGTGACAGTTCATGCACTGGCTACCAGCCGAATCGGCCAGGTGATGGGTATGGGCCTTGATCTTCGCTGGCTCACGGTATTGCTTGTGACACTGAATACAGGCCTGATTCGTTCGCATCAATGGCTTGAGCTGATCATCTGCCCACTCTTTTGCAGACCGCGGATCGTCGGCCTTTTGGTGCATCGAGTGACAGGAGAAACAGGACATTTTGCCCCGTTGAAAACACGGATTCTCCATGAGGGCCGAGTATTCTCGCCCGTTCACGCGGACCACACCATCTTTCCAGAAGGTGTGGTCAAAGAATTCCTCATCCCGTTTCAAAGTGTCTTTGGTGATTGGGTCATCAAGTCGCGTGGGATGTAACAGGTGCCGGTGTTGCTGCAAATCATCTCCGGGACGAAACTTGTAGCCGTGTTCCCGCCAGGATGTTGCGTCTTCAAGACTCAGGGCCGACGAAACGGCATGACACAATCCGCAAATTGCCGAGCCGCGCTGGTGATCTACACGCAATGGATTAACAATCGTATCATCCGCTTCTTGACTCAGGTAATTCCCAAAGCGGTGCAGTGGATTGCGGTTGGCTCGCACATGCTCGGCACCCGGACCATGACAAGCCTCGCAGGAGATGCCAAATTCGGCGGCCTGTGAATCGACGTTGGTTCCACTGAAAACCCGCGAACGCGGATGCGTTGTGTGACAACGAATACAAGTACTATTCCAGCGCTGAAGTTCATCCGAGGAAGGCCCCGACAGGCCCAGGAAAGCAGCATCACGCGGTATCCAACGCTGGTCCTCGATCAGATACACAAAGGGCAGCATCCCCAAAAGTCGCGTTTGACCTGTGGAATACCAGTACAGTTGCATGTGATGAGAACCGGTCGACATTACCAGCGGACGAGTCACGGTACGAAAACCACGGGGCGTCAGCGTGACCAGGTACTGGTCGTCGCGACGACCGATCACATAGTCACGCCCGTCAAGCGTTGTCAGCACTTTGTCGTAACCAGCTTCATCTTGAAAATCAGTCAGGACCGTCTGCGGGCTAACCACTTGGGTCATGCCGCGATGATACGACTGCTGCCACGATCCATGCTCCTGCGGATGGCAGGTCAGGCAAGTATTGCTGCCGATATAATCATCGGCCACCATCTGAACGGGACGATCCGCTGGCAGATCGTCGATTTGTACGGGTCGTCCACAGTACGTAAAGACTGCCAGCAAGCAAGCCACTGGAGACAGGATCCAGACTCCCACCAGTAACATCGACCAGCGGTGCTGCAGCTCGGG
Source organism: Pirellulaceae bacterium (assembly GCA_046583015.1). GTDB lineage: Bacteria > Planctomycetota > Planctomycetia > Pirellulales > Pirellulaceae > JAZADA01. The sequence continues at coordinate 6,639 of JAYGDG010000896.1, forward strand.
CCGACGGATCCAGAAACCGGTTATGGGTAACAGGGCACCTGCCACCAGAATCACGATCAACATCCACTCAGAAACCATAAGGCCATTCCAGGTCTACTCAGCAAGTCACACCGCGAGATCGTCCTGCCGCTACAATCACTGTCCAAACAAAGATGTCTTCAGTTTTCCATCCACATCCACTCAACACCTCGTGCGATACACGCTGTAATATAGCGTACCAGGCCCGCAAGAACGTCTAGCAATTGTCCCAGCGAAGGGACCCGCCCAGGGATACCACCCAAAACCGTTAAACACCCTGTTAACTTCGAGAAACACGCTCTTTCAGCTTGCCAACAACCTCCATGAACTCATTGCGACGAGCATCAAACTCAGCAATTGTCTTATCGCCAGGTGCTTTGACATAGTCCAGCATGATCTCTTCCGCAGCAATAAAGTCACTGGAAATATCGGCCACTTCCTGAACAATATCCAGTGGTATATTCGTCACGCCGTTGGCATCCCCGTGCAACAGGTCCCCCTGGTTGACCATTAATCCGCCCACTCGCACTGGCAATCCCAGGTGCAACATGTGGCAATACCCGTGCGAACAAATCGTGGAACCGGTGAAGACTGGATAGCTCAATGCTCGCACCTGGTCCAAGTCACGACCGCCGCCATTGGTCACCAGGCCGACCGAACCATAAGCCTGGTAAGTCGAACACATGACTTCACCAAAGACACCTGCTACAGGAGGATCATCCTGGT
>JAYGDG010000898.1:0-5348 GCA_046583015.1 Pirellulaceae bacterium
GCACGGATGCATTTTGGCACAGTCCCAACAAAGTAGTAGTACCACCACCACGGGTGCTGCCAAAACCGCCGCCGCGACCTTGTTGTCCACGACCTTGGGCACCGCGACCTTGACCCTGGCCTTGACCCTGGCCTTGACCCTGGCCAGCACGGCCCTGACGACCACCTTGACCTTGACCCTCACGACCCTGGGCATCCAGGTCCGGAGTTGAACACATCACCGCGGCCAACACGATGATAGTTGACATAAACAGATTCGATAATCTCATTGTTACATTCCTTCTACCACGAATAAATTGGACGTACGAAAGACAAAAACCGCAAAGCACTGGACTCAAAGGCCCATGCCAGCTTTATCGATAAACCACAACTTCATAGACAAGTTTCGGGCCAACTCCTGTTATGAGTTGGAATTTCCCCATTTTGAGGCCTCGGGAGATAAAAAGCCAGTACGAAAGGCCTTGAAGACCCGTTTTAGTCTCCAAAAACGACCTAAAACCGTAAAATCAAACGATTTCACGAGATGGTAGTTTTACCCGGGAATTCACTCCCCTGCCTCTGAAAACCCTTTTGCAGGCTACAATAGGTCCCTTCCTTGTCAGCCATGGCTTCTTACGGTCGCAAGACATCGTTTGCCGGTGACCCCTGATTGGAATCTCACCGTGAATCAACCCGAATCCAACCTGCCCAAAACGGCTCTGATCACCGGTAGTGGTCGCCAGCGATTGGGTGCTTCCTTGGCCCGTCATTTGGCCACTCAAGGCTTTCGCATCGCGCTGCATTACCACCAATCCAAAGCAGCAGCAGAAGCAACCGTTACGGAACTGAAGCAGGCGGGTACTGAAGTGATTGCCTTACGAGCAGATGTGACTGAACAAGACCAGGTGGAGGAAATGTTTGCCGAACTCATTGAGCAGTTTGGCCGACTGGACGTGCTGGTTACTACTGCCTCAACCTGGCAGCCCACACCTTTGGAGGATCTTTCTGCTCAGCAACTCCGCGACAGTTTTGACGTCAACACGCTGGGAACGGCTTTATGTTGTCGGGAAGCTGGTCTCATCATGACGGGCCAACCGACCGGCGGATCGATCATCACGGTCGGTGACTGGTCAGTGGAACGACCCTACAAAGACCACCTGGCCTACTTTATTTCCAAGGGAGCAATCCCGACCATGACGCGGGCATTGGCCGTTGAACTGGCTGACCGCAACCCGAAAGTTCGCGTCAACTGTATTCATCCCGGGCCCGTGTTGTTTCCAGAGGGATTATCCGAATCAGACCGTCAGCAGATTATCGATGCCACACTACTCAAACAGGCAAACTGTCCAGAGGCGTTTCACCAGGCAGTCCAGTTCTTCATTGAGAACGATTTTGTAACGGGCGTTTGTTTACCTGTCGACGGCGGTCGAACCATCTTCCCAGGCTGAAAATCAACATGGTTGTCCCGACAAGAAATAGGGTACTGGCTCTCCTGTGGGCCGCGCTCTTGTTCCTGGTCCCTGCCAACGCAAGCGTTGCCGAAGACTGGTGCTGGTCAGTGGCACACCGTATTCCCCGTCAGACTACCAGCGAGGAAAGCGGCTACTTCTCGCTGGTTGCCGGCCAGCGGGGTAACCTCTACATCGGCACAGCCAAGTACCAGCAGAATGCGTACCTGGTCCAGTTCACACCCCGCAGCGGCAAAATGAAGGTTGTCGTCGACGTGAACGAGGTGATCGGGCTAAAAACCCGTGACTTTGCCTCCCAATCCAAGATTCATACTCGTAACCAGGTCGGCCGCAGCGGCAAGATCTACTTCGGAACCAAGCAGGGCTACCCACGAAAGAAAGAGCCCCGCAATGTTTATCCGGGTGGCTACCCAATGGTCTACGATCCTCAAACGGGCAAGACACGTTTCTACAAGATCCCGGTACCCCACCAGGGGATCATTAGTGTTACTCCGGATGAATCGCGCAGGGTTGCCTATATCTCTACTTGCAGCGACGAGCGTCCGATTGAAAGCACTCATTTCCTGATCTTGAACCTCGCCGACGGCAGTTACCGAGACCTGTTGGACTGTCGTCACATGTATGCCTTCATTGTCGTGGACTACCTTGGCCGAGCTTATCACCCGGTGCTGGGCGGAAAGATCGCCCGCTACGATCCAGAGCAACAACAACTGGACTTACTGACTCAGACTGTCGATGGAAAACCTCCCACTGAGCAATCACACCTGGCCGATCCGCAAAGTCATCCCATCAACTGGGAACTCTCACCGGATCGCAAAACACTCTACGCGATCGCCATGAGCAGCAATGCTCTCTACCAGTACGATCTAAGTGGATCAGGTAAGACACTTGCTGCCACCCGCATCACTCCGCTCGTGGCGGGAGCCACCAAGACCGATTGCCGGGCCCTCTGTGTTGGCCCGGGCGGAACGGTCTGGGCTGGTGTTGCTGCGACTACCGCGGAACGGGGTCAGCAACTAAGGATCATCAGTTATCGCCCAGGGGATACAGCAACCTACGATCACGGCCCCATCGCCATTTCCAACCCTACCTATACAAGCTTCAAGGATCCAGACGGCAAACCGCTTTCTCACCAGCACGGTGTTCATCGTCCCCAGCCAGCAGGTCCGCTGGTGCCACGTTACGTCATCATGGCTATTTGTGCACCGACTCGTGATCGCGTCTATGCCACCACGCTCTATCCATTCACGCTGCATGAATTCAAGGATCTACACCGCAGGTCGAGCCAACCATGAGATTGGCGCAACCGCATCCTGGCACCCTGATGGGCAGTCCTCTCTTTGCACTTGGGGGTACTGTACTGAAGGCAACATCGTTCGCTACAATAGATCCGTTTTAGGTCTTGAGGAAGTGCGATAAACTGGCAACCACTTGCCCGCATACCCAATGATCATGCTGAGCGATTATTTTTCCAGCGGGCTTTCCAACCGGCTGGGCCAGGTAACGAAACCGGGCAAACCGGGGCAGCCTTTCAGCAAACCTGGCTCCAGGAATGACAGTAAAAAAGGACATATTGCATGAAAGCAATTCTGCTAGAAGAGCCAAAACAATTTCGCCAAATTGAAATCGACGAAGCAGCGCCGCCAGCTGCAGGGGAAGCGCTGGTCGCCGTGCATCGAGTAGGCATTTGCGGAACGGACATTAGTGGCTACCTGGGGAAAATGCCCTTCTACAGCTATCCACGTATTCCTGGTCACGAACTGGGGGTTGAAGTCCTGGAAATTGGTCCCGAGGTTACCAATGTCAAACCGGGAGATCGCTGCTCGGTAGAGCCTTACATGAACAACCCGGATAGTTTTGCCAGCCAGCGAAACCAGGAAAACTGCTGCGATGAACTCCAAGTCCTGGGAGTTCACGTCGATGGCGGCCTGCGTCCTCGTTTTGTTTTACCGGCCCGCAAACTCCACGTCTCAACCTCGCTGGCCATGGAACAACTGGCACTGGTGGAAACACTCGGTATTGGCTGTCATGCGGTTGACCGCTGCAGCCCGCAAGCCGATGACCAGGTACTGATTATCGGAGCCGGTCCGATCGGACTCTCCGTGACCGAATTCGTCAAACTCTCCGGGGCAACCACCATTGCCATGGACATGAACGAGCAACGGCTCGCCTTCTGCAAGGAGACCATGGGCGTTAACCATACGATCACTTTTTCCGGCGACGGAACTGAAATGGATGCGCTCCGGGAGCTGACCGATGGCAACCTGCCCACGATCGTCATCGATGCCACGGGCAACTCCAGTTCCATGTCCCATGCTCTGAACTACGTGGCCCACACGGGGAAACTCGTGTACGTCGGGATAACTACCGACGAGATCTGCTTCCGGCAGCCATTGATGCACGCCAAGGAATTAACACTACTGGCCTCTCGCAATGCACTGCCTCGCGATTTCCAGCGGATCATACGCTTAATCGAAGAGGGTCAAATTGACACCCAGCCCTGGATTACTCACCACACGCCCTTTGACGAAATGATTGATCGCTTCGAATCATATACAAAACCGGAAACTGGCGTCATCAAAGCGATTGTTGAAGTGCAATAGAGGCCCGCGACCGGAAACCATTTGCTAGGAAAGAAGAAAATGCCATGACTCGTTCCTGTGTCACTATCAGCCTGGTGGAAGAAGCCCGTGGTGGTCCGTTCGTCTTCTGGGACGGCCTGGAAGATGGCTGTCGCCGCGCCCATGAACTGGGTTTCGATGCGGTGGAAGTCTTTCCACCCGGACCCGACGCGGTCGACACTGAACAATTACGATCCTTGCTGGACGAGCACCAGTTGAGCTTAGCGGCCGTCGGTACCGGTGGAGGCTGGGTGCGGCAACGACTCGTGCTAACTTCCGCCGATGCTCAGCAGCGGCAGCAGGCTGCCGATTATGTCCGTTCGATTATCGACCTGGCAGGTCCCTTTGGTGCCTCTGCGATTATTGGGTCAATGCAAGGGAATGCGGATCAACAGACCGACAAGGAAACAGCACTGGGATACCTGGCCGATGCCATGAGCGAGCTGGGCGAACATGCCCGTCAATACAACACGCCGCTGATCTACGAACCTCTCAATCGCTACGAAACCAACCTCTGCTGCACGATGGCAGACGGCGTCCAATTGCTGGCTCGCTTGGGGGAGAACCACAACGCGGTGCTACTGGCTGACCTGTTTCACATGAACATCGAAGAAACTGATATCGCCGACGCGATACGGACCGGTGGGGATGCGATTGGCCATATTCACTTTGTCGATTCCAACCGCCGCCCGGCAACCCTCGGTCACATGCAATATGAACCGATCGCTGCCGCGGTCCGTGAAATCAACTACCAGGGTTACATCTCGGCCGAGGCCTTTGCCTATCCGGATTCACTAGCGGCGGCCCAGACGACCATCGACGCCTACCGAAAATATTTCGGCTAACCTTAAAACCCGTACGCCGCCAGCGCAGAGAAGACAGTCAGGAAACCACTCATGAGCGAGCCCACAGAATCAAGCAACCTGCCAAAACCGGTCACGCTGGGCCTGGAACCCAGTTTCGGCTTTGGTGACCGTACCGGTCTGGCCACCGCAGGTCACGTAGAATCGATGAAACGGTCGGGAAGTGGCATTCAAGCGATCTACCCTCAACAGTCGATCCGGGAAATGACACGGACGAATCGAACACCCCGGGCAGTCATGGATGATGCTTTGCAAGCCATGGTCGATTCCGGCTGGAGCGGGCCAACCGGTGCGGACGCCGACCACTTGAAAACAACCGAGGATGTCGATGTAACCGCGGCTGTCGGGTTCACGTTTTTCACCATCGACCCGTCGGATTATGTTGACGCGCAAGCAGATGACTACGACGAAGCGACG
>JAYGDG010000087.1:0-5862 GCA_046583015.1 Pirellulaceae bacterium
GCACCTGTTCGAGCCAGTCGCAAATGTGCAACGTCGTGAGGTCATCAAAGTCCTCTTCAGACATCTGGTCAACCTCACCCGTTTCCCGATTAACCAGCTTGCGCTCCCGGTCTGCTCCTTAAAGATGGTATCCCAGGCCTCGCGATCCATGAAGCAATTCCAAAAGGCCAGCCGCTCGGCCCGCTCACCAATCAACTCTTGCACGCGGGATCGCTGATCCAGGGGAATACTGAAGTGACGGAATTTCTCCGTGCCGTAAATAGAATGGAACATACCGGCTCGACAAATATCCAGATCGCATCCCCACCGCTGCAAGTCTTTATAGACACTGATCAAGTGTGCCAGGAACGGCTTGTCCGTGTGGGGAATCTCCTCGGTCCCCAGTTCCTTTAGAAAATCAAGCATGTCTTGATAACGCGAATCATCCATCGAAATTTCCTTGCCTGTACCTGTCTGACCGAGATGGTAACGCCAACCAAGAAAGTAATCCTATGCTGTCGGCACTAACCGTTCAACTCGATGGGAACGATTGACCCGACTGACTGCGCGAGCGATACCAAACGATCTGTAAAGCAACGGCTGCCAGCAGCATGACCACCCATGAAAACAAGGGCTTATCGTTATCCCAGGATGCCGGAAGATTCCAGAATGCACAGCTCACCAGCACGATCGCAATCACTTGCAGAAACCTGGAATATGACCACTCATTACGCTCAAGAAAACGGTTAAGCAACGGGGGCCCCAACAAGCGGGGAGCTTCGCGCAACTGTTGAATTAAGCCAATGCTACCCGCAGTGACACAGCCAAGCAGCACGTAAAGCATTCCATGCCAGAGATTAATCGAATCGAAATCAGCACCGGTGAAGTAACAGCTGCCATGGATCCAACAAACGAACAAGGCAACCCATTTGACGTTCTTCCCGACGTAAGTGGCAGCAACAATCGCCAGCACAGCTAGCAACCAGGTCGAGGTAATCAGCCTGGGAAAGACAAGCCACAGGTCACCACGTTGAAAACCTGAGTGGTAGATATGTTCTGCATTGATCCAAAAAACCGCCAGGTAACTAATGACCATCAACAGCAAGCTTCCCCAAATCCATCTCGGCAGCCGTGCTTCACGGCTCCAGGCAAGCCAGCCGACGGAAGCGACAGGCGGATCACCCCTGCCTTCTGACTGGGTATGCATCAGGCGTGAAACCACCAGCCCCAACAGCAAGCAAATTGCTACCCACGGCAGAGCGCTCCAACGATCACTGCCACCGCTTCGCAGCATCATGACACCTGTCCAGGAAACACTCTCCAGCCAGCAAACACCCAGGACCAGCCATTTCAACGAATCACTGGCCGCTGCTGCTCGCATCAAACCGTACGCAGAAGCCAGCCAGGGGACCAGGGCGAGCAGTGTCCAGCAAAAATAAGACCCCGGCAGAAGTGGCTCAGCTCTCTCGAAAACCGAATCCCCGGGTAGAAAATAGACCAGCCGCAACAGGTGCAGTGCTGCCAGCAAGCCAGTCGCCAGCAGCATCCACCAGGCGATCCCAGCCGGTTGAGAAGGCGACGAAACAGGCGCTGGCGGGACGTCTCGCCAGCGCTGCGAGCGCGCAGAATCGTCAGCCTGCGGTCGACGTTCTGCTACCAGGTCGGCAGGAATGTCAGTCACCATGGTGGCCGGTCCACTGGCAGGTCCTGTCGTCACCTGGCTAAGATCCTCCGCCACATACAGTCTCACCTGGCACTTGGGGCAGCGTACTGTCTTGGCCGCCACGTCTGCAGACAAATACAATGCTGTCCCACATGATGGACAAACTTGTTGCCCAGACGTAGCCAGCGACGCTGGGGGGCTGTCGGCAGGATCAAGTGGCTCGATCTTCGTTTGTGCTGGCTGGGATGGAACTCGAGCGTCAGCGGAAATCACGTCTTTTTTCGCCGGCGGCTCATCTCCAGCCGCTGGCATTGCGGGCTTGCCAGCAAGCACAGCTTGAGCAAACTCCAAGCAACTGGCAAAGCGCTGGGCAGGTTGCTGAGCGAGAGCCCGGCTGATGACTTCAGCCAAGCCGGCCGGCAATTCCGCACTTAACGAGCAAATCTCCAGTGGCTCAGAGTTGGCCTGTTCGATCAGGACAGCGGCCAGCGTATCACCTTCAAAGGGTTTTTTGCCTGTTACTATTTCAAACAGCGTCACGGCTAAAGCATACTGATCGGCACGACCATCAAATGGCTTTCCCATACTCACTTCCAGTGGGGAATAGCCGGCTGTCCCCAGCACCATGCCAGTCGCAGTAAGCCCGTGGCGACTGCCTGCTTCCACTGTTTCCGAGATCACCTTGGCAACGCTAAAATCGCCCAGGTAGGAATTACCAACGGTGTCAAAAAGAATATTTCCCGGCTTCACGTCTCGGTGGACATACCCCTGGGCGTGGACAAAATCGAGTGCCTGGGCTATTTGCATCAACCAGCCACTAATCGATTCCATGGTGGCTGGGCGGTACTCTCCATGGGGTCCAACCTCTCGATGATCCTCCAAGCTTCCGCCATCTAGATATTGGAGGACAGCAAAGGGAATCCCGCCGTGAACTCCTACATCATGCACCCGTACGATATGGGGATGGGACAGTCGGACAAGCGATTGAATTTCTTGTTTGAACCGTGTAATGAACTTTGGCTCGTCCAGCATGGCCAGGCGGGGAACCTTGATCACCACATCAGCATTTAGGTGGCGATCGTGAGCGCGATAGACATAGGCCATGCCTCCTTCGCCCAACTTACCGGTTACCTGGTAACGATCTTCAGCCAGTTGAAGCCCGTTCCAATCTTTTGGATTGATTGCCATAGAAACAACCATAGATGTCAGTGACCAGACCCGCTGGCACTGCAAGCGGAATATCATGTCAGTATAGCGGAGACAAACGGGAGGTGAAACGGACTGCCCCGCACGACTCCAGAGGCAATGGTGTGGTCAAGAAAACCAATGTCAGCCAACGTTGTTTCTGGTAACCTTGCTGAAAAGACGTAGAATCGATGCACTCCCTATCGTTTATCGGCACAAATCAGCTGGTGAGATGGATCACCAGTTCATGAATCCGTGTTAGAACGACCACCCTGGCAGGGCACCCACGATGCAATCCTGGATCATTGGCACTTCGCTCGAATGCGACATCGTCGTCAATGAATCGACGGTCTCTTCTCAGCACTGCCGGTTAACACATACGGAGAATGGTCTTTATTTCCTGGAAGACCTGGAATCCACCAATGGTACTTTCCTCAACGGCGAACGTATTAATCAGCGGGTGGAGGTGGCCGCTGGAGAACGGGTCACGCTGGGAAACAATATTCTGATGCCCTGGCCCGTGATCGCTGAAGAGTCAGCCAGGCCACGGGTTGTCACTGAACAAGCGTTGATTTATGGTCGCGACGCAGATTGTGATCAAGTCCTGGATCATCCCATGATTTCGCGACGGCATGTTCGCCTGGTGTCAACCACTGAGGGACTTCAGGTTGAAGACCTGGGTTCAACCAACGGAACTTATCTCAACGGCAGGCGCATTCTCGAACCGGCCCTGGCACGAAAGGGTGATGTTATTGAATTGGGCACCTACGCATTCACACTTTCCGCCGATGGCCAAATCGAACGGAAAGATGCCCGTGGTCACATGCAGTTGGAAGCTCGCAATATCTCCGTCGATGTTCCTTCACAGCGGTTGCTGGAAAATATTTCACTAACGATTCGGCCTGGTGAGTTCGTGGGGATGATGGGGCCTAGTGGCGCTGGTAAATCGACTCTTATGAATGTCCTCAATGGCTACACGCCTCCGTCTGAAGGATCCGTATTGATCAACGGCCAGGATTTGTACACCAAGTATGGCCTGTTTGGAGGTCAACTTGGTTACGTACCTCAGGACGACATCATTCACACCGATTTGACGGTGCAACAGGCACTCTACTACAACGCTCGCTTACGGTTGCCACCTGATTTTCGCAACTGGGAAATCGAGCAACGCATCGCAACCGTGATTGCCCAACTGGGGCTGCAGGGGACGGAAAATGTACTGATCGGTTCACCACGTAAGAAGGGGATTAGTGGGGGTCAGCGGAAGCGAGTGAACCTGGCAATGGAGTTGCTGACCGATCCTTCCATTCTGTTTCTGGATGAACCCACGTCCGGGCTCTCTTCGGAAGATGCCCTGATGGTCATGACGCTGCTAAGTCGTATGTCCCAAGCCGGCAAGACCATTTTGCTGACCATCCACCAGCCGAGCCCGGAGATCTACCGGTTGTTGGATCACCTGGTGCTACTTTCAAAAGACAGTACCCGTTCGGAGCCAGGCCAACTGGTCTACTTTGGACCGGCTTATCCCGATGCGATTGAATTCTTTGAACCGGCAGGAACCTCGCGATCGGCAGGCCAGCAACTTTCAGCAGATCACGTGTTGCGAGGCCTAAGCCGTCAAAGTACCGCGCAATGGGTAGAGCAGTACGCCCAGTCCGAACACTACCGACGGTTTGTCTTACAACGGCGGTCTCAAACCCCCGCTCCACAAGCTGAAGCAGCAACTGTGTGCCGCCACCAGATTGCCTCGTTTGATCAGGGTGCCACGCTTGTGCGACGCGGCGTAACCATCAAGTTGAGAGATACCTGGAACACGATTTTGCTGTTGGCCCAGGCTCCCATTATCGGATTATTGATTGCCATGGTCTTCGGCAGTAAGACTCGAACCATGGTCCACAGTGGCAACTGGCTCGAGGTAGCCACAGAAACTTCCAAGGCAATTTTTTTGACCGCACTGTCAGCACTCTGGTTTGGCTGTTCCAACTCGGCAAGAGAGATTGTTGGCGAGTGGGCCATTTATCGGCGAGAGCGGATGGTCAATCTGAAAATCCCTGCTTACCTGGGATCCAAGTTCACCGTGCTGGGAGGAATCTGTCTCATTCAATGCCTGATCCTGTTGGGTATCGTACATGCCGGCACCGGCTTGCAGTCGAACTGGTTTGCCATGTTCAGTGTGTTAGTTATTACTTCGCTGGTCGGTGTCGGGATTGGGCTGCTGGTTTCAACCGTGGCACGAACTTCCGAGGTAGCAATTGCCTGCCTGCCGCTGGTCTTGCTGCCCATGGTCATTCTCGGTGGCATCCTGCAACCGCGACATGAAATGAACTGGGCAGCCAAGTGGAGTTCTCAACTCATGCCGTCAAGATGGGCCTTTGAATCACTGCTGGTGATGGAAGCCAACGAACGTGCTGCTGCACCAGCAGATGTGACTTTGCCGCGGACCGCTCCACGACTGACACTTGATTCGCTACTGGAACAATTGAGTTCCGGCAAGTTGCTGGATGCCGACCTCGGATTGAACCCGGGGGCAGGCGGTGGTGCCACACCGGACAGTGATGCCGAGCAGGCAGATTTTGCGGCCCTGTTTTTCCCGACCGATGCGGGGCGCGTGGGGTCGCTGGCCAGTTGCCTGTTCCTGGTCGTGATGCTGACACTGCTGGCTGGCTGTGTCGCAGTCATCTTGCGGCGCCGGGATATTCATTAGCTGGCAAGGTGTACCGAGCGGGCAACGGTCTCTTTATTCTCGGCCCCAACCCTCCGTGCTAACGTGAGTTAGCTCGTTTCGAGAGGCCACCATCTCGTTTCGGACAGGTGATCCTGATAAAATAGCCCCTGCTCATAAGTTTAAGTGTTTTATCTTCCGACCAGGAGTTTTCCCGATGATGCATGCCACCCCGCTGATGCAACGCTTTTTGATCTTGTTGCTGGCCAGCCTGCTGGCCACAAACACTACCTCTGTTTCTTCACAGGAACCGGTGGCAGACGGTAGCAGCCAGGCAACAAAATCAAAACCGGCCAAGCCGGCATTCGTAAAG
>JAYGDG010000204.1:0-2295 GCA_046583015.1 Pirellulaceae bacterium
AACAATTCATAACTTGCAGCTCACAAATCGATCATTCCTGTTAGTTGCGGTGGTCGATTTGCCATAGCGGCACAAGTATAATTGCAGTTCGAGAGACCCGTTCTCCACTTGCTTCTGCTAACGGCGATTCCCTTATGCCACCACCTGATGATCCAACTCTCTTTATTATCCTTCTCTTTGCACCAGTAGTGTTGGGTACGGGTATCTACCTGTTCTTCTTCAAACGAAAACTGCACAAGAAGGCCAACTGGTCGCTGTTGCTACAAGGCAACCTGCTGATCCTGTTGACGTTATTCTCGGTCGTGTTCCTGGTTGGTGAGATTTATTACCGGTTTGTTTACGATGAAACCGATTCTTTTGCACTCACCAAGCCCACCAATCGCTGGATCCGTCGCTATATCAAGGAAATGTCCAACAGTTGGGATTTCCGTGACAACCAGCAGTACACGCTCGCCTGCCCGCCTGGCAAAACTCGCATCACGTTCATTGGCGATTCCTTCACGGTCGGCCATGGAATCCGCAACGTTGACAAACGATTTGCTAACCTGGTGCGGCACCAGAACCCGAATTTTGACGTCCAGGCACTGGCTGGCAACGGCATGGATACTGGACATCAACTCAAGATGTTAACGACACTCGGCGACACAGAACTGCAGTACGTAGTACTAGTCTATTGCCTGAATGATGTCTCGGACATCGTTCCCGAGTACCAGCAGATACTCGACCAGATTTATGAACGCCAACCAGGCTACCTGGTCGAGAACAGCTATTTCCTCAACACGCTTTACTACCGCTGGATTGCCTTTGCCGATCCCGAAATCAAGAATTTCTATCAATTCACCCTGAAAGCTTATGAAAGCAGCGTTTGGGAAGAACAAAAGGAGCGACTCGCTGCTTTTCGCGATACGGTCAAAGGTCGCAACGCGCAACTACTGGTCGTCACCTTTCCCTTCATCCACGCCCTTGGAAAAGACTATGCTTACGCCCAGGTTCATCGGCAACTTGATGCACACTGGAAAAGCCTCGACGTCCCTCACCTGGATCTGTACGACATCTACCAGGGGCACACGGCCGAAGAACTGCGCGTCAATCAATACGACGCCCATCCGAATGAACGCGCGCATGCCATGGCCGCCACTGCCATCGGAAACTTCCTCAACGCCCAGATCGAGCAGGCTGCTCCCTAAACCTCCTGGCACCGTCTACTTCGGCAACCAGCGCGGATCGCGGAACGGTTGCTCTCGCCGGTAACCGTCGACACTAAGGTTGATCTGGTCGGCCAGCTCTTGCTGATTATTTTGGCGAGCTACCGTCGAGGCCTGTCGAGCGACCTGAATGGCTTTCGGAAACTGCTGGTTTTCTGCCAGTGCCACCGCCAGCGTATGGAGACAGTTCGCATCTCGCAACTGCGTCAGTCTCACACACAGTTCGGCCAACTTGAGTGCTTCGGCGCCGTCACGCTCTGAATCATTCGGGGCCGTCGCCAGCAACCATGCCAGGCGCTGGGCAATAATCGGTTTTCCCATCTCGTGCTGATTGAGCTGTTCCGCCTGCCGTAATAACTCGAGAGCTCGGACTGGATCATTTCGTTCCTCGGCGATCGATGCCATTCCCATGTAAGGTTGAATTCGGTCCGGGGCGATTCGATTCGCTTCTTTGAAATGACGCATCGACTCGTCCAGCTTCCCTAACAACAAGTAGTCAGCGGCCAGGTTGTTCTCGGCCACCGAGTTATCCTCGGTCACTTCCAACGCTCGGCTGTAGAGCAACACTCCCGACTTCCAATAACCAATTTGCTGAAAACTAACCAGCAAGCATGGCACTAAAACGATCGTGGCGATCCCCCACTGCCAGGACACTTGACGCTTCACCTGCCCGGAGTGTAACCAGCCCAACAAATCGACCGAAGCCCAGGCAACAGCGATGTAAATACCAAGCAGCGGAATGTACGTGTAACGATCTGCCAGGGCCTGGCCACCGACTTGAAGCAAACCAATCACCGGCACCAGGGTTCCCAAATACCATAACCAGCCGACCAGCAAGTATGGCCGCCGGCGAAGTTGCCAGAGGCAGAGAGCGGTGAGTGCCAGCAACACTAGGAGACTGACCCCAGCCCAGAAGATGTTGACCGTATTGGGATAGGGATAAAAAAACGCCAGGTCATGAGGCCAGACGAGTTTCCGGAGATAGGTGGCATAGCTGAGCATCGCGTTGGCAAGTCGGCTCGTCAGCGGATAGGCCGAGAGGGTGCCGACGGCCTGCTCTTGCATTTGAATCAGGAACGTAAAAAAGCTG
>JAYGDG010000227.1:0-2252 GCA_046583015.1 Pirellulaceae bacterium
TCTGCCGCAGACTATTACGCCCTTTACGGCATCATGCAGAGTACGACATGGGCTTTCCCCGGTGGCGAAGAACAGAAGCGACCATCCCACTTTGCCAGGCTTGTCTCCCCGCAGGAAGCCACACGACGAGAGGCGGAAAGAGATACCGAGCTGGCCACGTTAGATCAGCAGACACAGAGGCTGCTGGACGAACGCACCCGTATAGACCCCAACTGGCAGGCAGGTGGCCTGGATCTCGGCATGGAAGCCCAGCCTCTCGGCAAGCCACTGGTAGCGCCGTGGGTCAGTGCCGGCCCGATCGCAGTTAAAGCCGAGTCCCAGAGCCCTTTTGCACATGCCCATCCACCTGGAACACGGGGTGTTCAGATCGGCAGCGGTCTCAAGACGGATGGAATTCGCTACGTCTTCAAGAAAAGCCTGAAGGCCACACCGGGAAAGAAGATGTACTTCAATCTCGAATTTCGCACGCTGGCTGGATCCGATCAAAAGGGGGCTTACCGGTTTTACCTGGGCCAAGGGGTCGTCCAGTCTCTTGCCCTTGAATGCAGTATCACCGCGGATGAATTTGCCATTCGCGATGGCGGAAACTGGGATGTCATTCGCTCGCTTGAAACCGGCACATGGTACACGTTGCAAATCACGATCGACCCGGCCAGTAAGACCTATTCCGGAATCGTGGGCCCGAAAGATGATCTGACCGAGTTCAGGAACCGGAAGCTCTCGCCAGCCTGGAATGGAATCATGGACTGTTTTATCTGTGATGCCACCGGCCACGTTGCTGGTCCCGCCTGTGCGAGGGATATCGATAATCTCGGGCTCCAGGAATCACCCTTCCCATTACCGGGAAGTCAACCACTTTCTCCCCCGCTGGAAACCCAGCAGGAGAGGTCGCGCATTGCAGAAATCACTCTGGAAACGGAACAACTTGCGGCGCAAAGAAAAATTATTGCCAGCCGTCTGCCGTACGATGTGGCCTACGGGGTCAGCGAGGGAACACCAACCGACGCACAAATACAAATTCGTGGAGAACCGTCCAAACCGGGCAAGGACATTCCCCGTCGCTTTCTCGAGGTTCTCGGTGGTGACCTGGTCCCTTCCGGCAGTCATGGAAGCGGGCGGATGGAACTTGCCGACTGGCTGACCCGGGATTCCAACCCACTAACAGCGCGAGTCTTCGTCAACCGTGTCTGGCAATGGCACTTCGGAGAGGGAATTGTCAACACGCCAAGTGATTTTGGCTCCCGTGGAAATCCCCCGACACACCCTGGATTACTTGACTGGCTCACAGCAGAATTTATTGATTCTGGTTGGTCCGTAAAATTTCTTCACCGGCTGATCATGCAATCGCGGACCTACCAGCTGGATAGTATCGACCACGAGGACAATCTACGGCACGACCCGGACAATCGCTGGCACTGGCGCTATTCGCGCCGCAGGTTGGATGCCGAGTCAATTCGTGACGCCATGCTGGCAGTCAGCGGGCAACTGGATCGTACCATTCCGGCAGCCCACCCATTTCCCCCGGTCGAGAGCTGGGGCTACACGATTCACCATCCATTCTATGCCGTCTATGACTCAAGTCACCGCAGTGTCTACCTGATGATCCAGCGCAATCGTCGCCACCCCTACCTCGCCCTGTTTGATGCTGCCGATCCAAACCTGAGCGTCGGCCAGCGGCAACCCACGATCACACCAACCCAGGCCCTCTACCTGATGAATTCCTCATTCGTTCATCAGCAGGCCGCGGGATTTGCACAACGATTACTCGCGCTTTCCATGGATGATGATTCCCGGATCCGCATGGCTTTTGAAATGGGACATGGACGGCAGCCAGAAGAGGATGAGATAACCAGTGCCCTGGCCTTTCTGGAAGATTATCTGCACAAGCTTGCCGGCCCGGGCCAACCCCAGCCGGACCATCGCCTCGCTGCCTGGTCGGCACTGGCACGCGTGATCCTGACCAGTAACGCGTTTCTCTTCGTTGACTAAAAGAACTACAGCCCAAGAAACGATGCCCTATTCATTCCCACCCACTCGCCGCCAATTTCTCCAGCATGCCTCGGGGGGTTTTGCCGCGACCGCCCTTTGCGGTATCTGGAATGACCTGCAGGCAGCCCCTGCCGATCCACTTGCTGCTCGTGCCGGGCATTTTGCTGCCAAGGCGGACCGAGTGATCTTTCTCTATTCCACCGGGGGCGTTTCCCATGTGGATACCTTCGACCACAAGCCACAACTGACGAGAGATCATGGTA
>JAYGDG010000431.1:0-9205 GCA_046583015.1 Pirellulaceae bacterium
CCCAGGACACATTCGAACCACGTGATGCGCTGGTGCTCTATCGGAAATCGACGAGTTATGAACTGTCGGGGACGGGGCTGAAGCTCCAGGTTGACATGCACGTTAATGTACACCATCAGCCAATACGAGAGCTAAGTGTTCGGTTGGATCGTGGGTTGCATCTTTTGACGACTCAATTAGGTAAGGAGCCAGTGAGATGGACCATTCAAGAGACAGCCAAGGGAGAGCAGGTCACGTTGCATTTTTCGAAACCGTTGAGTGGCTCCGATCGTATTATTTCCTTTGTCTGCACGGCACCTCTGGTGACAGGAAAAGACTGGCAATTACCGGCGATCCACGTTCTTGAGGGCGTCTGGCAAGAGGAACAAGCCAGTGTTGCTCACTCCAAGGATTTGACGCTGGTCAAGTTGCAGGCTGATGGTTGTCATGAAACCACGCAATTGCCAGGTAACTTGCCTGAACTGGATGAGTTACGGTTATTTCAGTTTCACCAGCCTGGGGCATCGATTGAAGTGGCTCTTCAATGGCGAATGCCTGAGGTTCACTTTGAGACAGGAACACGCATTGATATTGTTGGTGAACGGCTCAGTGGCCTGGTGGTTGCCGACGTGACCGCTGCGTACGGCCAGCAATTCATGTTGCAGGGTCAACTGGCCGCTGGTTGGATCGTAGATGCAGTGGAAACTGAGCCAGCAGATTTTTTGAGCGATTATCAAGTCACTCGATCCAAGGACCAGCGACGTTTAGTGATCCGACTTAACCGTGCCATTAAAGAAGGCCAGGATGTGCGGATCATTGTCCGTGGGCATAGTCGGCTCATTCAAAAAAAGGTAGCTGGGACACGGTTACGGATGGTTGGATTCCAGTCCATGGGGTCAAGTCGTGCTGTCGTAGCGGTCGGGGTGGAAGAAGGATTTCAATTGCGAGTTAGCGGAGATCGCCAGATTCAACGACTGGAATCCATTGGAGTAAGAGACTCGCTTGCTGAAGCACTTGACTTGGATTCAACCACACTGCTTTTCTTGGATCAGCCAGATGCCGGGAATTTTCTCGTGCAATTGTTTCGGGAGCAAACCCGTTATTCGAGTGAAATTCACGTTCAGGCGTTGTTCGGTCCCGAGCGTTTAGAAGAGCAGTATCGGATTACCTGTACCCCGGAGAATGCTCCTTTACAGCGGGTACTTGTGCACTTCTACCGGGCACGTGGTCTGCCGATGCACTGGACGCTGCAGGGCGATTCGACTGCCAAGTTAGTGCACCGAATACTCGATGTTGGCGAACAGGAACTAAAGGGATTGTCTGGCGGGGAAACCTGGGAAGTGAGTTGGGATCAATCCCGTCTTGAACCGTTTCAACTGGTTGGGATTCGCAACGTACCAGTGGAGGATTCAGTACAGATTTGTTTAGCTGCCATACCGCAAGCGGTTACCCAGGCCGGTTCCCTGTTGGTGCTTGCATCGGATGCTGCCGAACTGAAAATCGACAGTGATCTTTTAAAGAGAGTTCCAGTAGCAGGCCAGTCGGAGGGGCGGACTGCCCAGATCAGAGGAGCTTATGACTATGATCCGTCGCAGGACGCAGTTGTAAAAGTTGCTCGGCAACAATCGGCTTCATCACAGGAACCCTTGTGGGTCTGGGATTGTCAACTCCATTCGCGTTTTACTACGAGCGGACAGGCGACCCATCGGGCCGTCTATCGGCTGGAAAATAAAGGTGGGCGCCATTTTGAAGTGTATTTGCCAGCCGGTGCGGAACTGCAGGAACTGATCGTTGATCAAGAGGTGATCGGATTGGTGGGTGCGCAGCGTGATGCAAGGGAGCTGAAGATTCCCTTACCATTGCAGTCGAGATTTCCAGTTGTCCAGATTAGTTACAGTATTCAGTCGCCAGCATTACGTATTTTTGCTGGCGTGAAAGCGCCACTTCCGAAAGTGGAATGTGCCGTGCTCCACACCCAATGGCAGGTTTTGTTGCCACCAGGTTATGCTTTGTTCACGCGGGAGTCCGCCGAACCGGATGAACAACAGCGGCTATCTATCGGACGGCGACTATTTGGTCCCCTGTACCGCGATTCGGCCGATGGACCGTTTCGTCTGTTGGCCGTTTCCGATTGGCAGCAGATTACGGGACGGGTTGCCGAAGATGCCGGGGCTCAGCGGCAGGCAGATGAGTCTATCCGTCGCATCGGACAGGCCTTTCAATTATCTGCGCTTCAGACAGCACCGCCCCAGGTGATTACCTGGCATCACGTCTTAGAGAACTACTTGCGTGAGAGTGCTGCCCAGGGCCTTGAAGAATCAGTTGAATTCTGGGTTGACCAGGAAGCGTTGGCTAATTTGCAGGTCAATGTGAAGGCAATAAATGCTCGACTGCCAGCTGATCAGTTGGAAGTAGGTCGAGACTTACTGACCAACGCACACTTGTGTCTGCTCGTGAGTAAGGAAGCAATGGTTTTGACGACGCGTTCCAGGATGCGGGAAAACGTCAGCCCCCAGGGAATCGATGAGAGGTCGGTTGTTCAGGTAATTGCCGCTGACCGCCTGGCAACTTGGATCCGCAGAGTGTCAGCTGGTAAAGTTCAGCGCTGGATTGGCGTGCGACAGTGGTTGGGACAAACCAAGAGTCTTGGGTCACCCTGGATGGTAGTACCCCAATCTCCTTATACCCGGATTAGTGACAGTCGCTGGTCACGACATGTGTTTGCCATGAAACCAGGAGAGGAGAGCAGTCTTGTAGTTTGCCGCCCGCTGGTTCTGCATTCATTTGCCTGGGCTGGCTTATTGATTTGGACCGGATTGTTTACCTGGTTGTTTTCTACTCGCCCAATGATGCTTGTGAAGGTGATGTTACTATGTGGATTCGTGGCCTTGTTGTCACCAAGGAACATCTATCCAGCTCCAACGTGCCTGTTCTTGGGATCGTTACTGGCGGGTCTGCTAGTGCTGACTTGGAGGCATGCCGATACCGCTGAGGTCGGTAGGTTACCTGATTCTGAGTTGTCTTTTGAGCTTCAACCGATTCCCAAGGCCCTGGCTTCCATTTTAGTATTCCTTAGTTTGACTGGCTGGACCGTCTGGAGTTGGGCCGATGATAACACGGACCAGCAGTCCAAGAAGGCTGCTGCTGTGGGAAGGCAAGTCGAGAAGGTCTACCGCCTGCTAATTCCTGTTGACGAGAAGAATCAGCCAGTTGGACAGTATGATTATTTGCCGGAGACGTTTTTTGACGAGCTGCATCGTCGCGCTGCGAAGGTGTCGCAGAAACAAGATCGGCTGGGATGGCTGATAAAAGAAGCTCAGTACCGCGCTGATTGTGACTGGCTAGCCGTCCGTAATCAACAGGAGAGCGCATCATTTGTCGCGACCATACATATTGATGTTCTACAGCCAAACCAAACGGTTTCTATTCAGGTACCGCGAGAGACCGTTGAGTTATCCGAACCCCAGCTCAACGGTCAGGAGATTCCGCTGAACTGGTCCGCCGAAGGTGATGCTTTCATTGTCGAGATTGAAGACGCAGGTGCTTACGTTCTGCAATATCGGCTGCGACCAATCATTCGCAGTATTGGCGGAAAGCGAGCAGTTCAGTTTCGTGTGCCGCGCGTTCCCATGACCCAATTACGCTTCCCCCAGTCAGCTGAAATGCCAGAGATCTCAATTCTCAAGTCCTCGGGAGCGGTTGGCCGGCAGCTTCCTTCCGGTGATTTGGTGGCAAATTTGGGCGGTTGTGGTCAACTGGGTTTTACCTGGACCTGGCAGCCATCAGTTGCGGAATTCCCGGCACAAACCAGTGTTGAACAACTGACCTGGATGAAGGTCAGCCCACATTCAGTCGTGGTTGATACTCAGTTTCGGTTTTCTGTTTTGCGAGGAAAAGTGGAGCAGATACAACTGAGAGTTGATCCGCGATTGCGTATTTTACCGTTACGTGCGGGCCAACTGGTGAGGGGGACACCAAGAGTTCGGGAGGGTGACATCAATACCATCCTGATTGAACTAGCAGAACCGATGGAGCGTGATTTTACACTGCCAATTTCGTTCTATATGAATGAAACATCAGGAGTCGGTCAGTTGCAGATGCCGACGCTGGAAGCGGTGGCTGACCGCGTTGTGTCCCGCCAACTTGGTGTTTCTGTCTCAGATCGATTGCAGTGGGAAGCCAGCCCGCTTACTAAGTTGCAGCAACTGACGCCAGAACAATTTGCACAAAAATGGGGTGCCCCGGATCCTCCAGACCTTGCTCTGCGTCTTGCCAGGGAAGAAGGGCAGTGGAAATTGTCAACGAGACGACGCGTAGCTGACACGACAGCAACGCAACAGCTTGATGTTGAGGTTGGGGACAAAAGACTCTCGGTCCAAGCTAGAATGACGATCGACACAACGGGCAGTCCTGTTTTTCAGCAGCGCTTGCAGTTGCCAGCGGGATTTCGTGTTCAGCAGGTGACCATGAGCCAGGAGGAGCAGCAATTACCGATTCGGACAGCAATTTCAGGCGATCATCAATTGACCGTGTTTCTCTCGGAAGGCGTGATTGGTAAACAACAGTTGCAAGTAGAAGGTGAATTACTCCATAACGGAAAAACAGCCAGCATTCCTCAGTTGGAACTTGAAACAGGTAAGATTGTCTCTCGACATATTCGTGTCTATCGCCAGCCCGAAGTGCTGGTGCAGATGAGTGTAATGCCAGCTAACGAGCAACTACAGAGTGAAAAGTACGGACAGTTTCAAGCTGGCTTAGGGAGACTGGTAGCCGCTTGGGATGAAGTACCCGGCGAGATCGCATCAGAAGCTCGCCAACGGATGTTGAGCTTGAGTCCCAACCGGAGTCGATTGCAGACTCATTCTGTAACGCAAGTCTATCGGCATGATGCGGCTTGGTGGGCTGCCATCGATTGCCACGTTGATGTCTTAGACGGTGTTTGTGATGAACTACAGCTTGACATTCCCGAGGCCTGGGCCGGACTGTTTCAGCTGACACCTGAAATGCCATTCGAGATCAAACGTTTGCCGGGCATCCCGCAGCGGAGGATGATCATTCGTCCGAAAAATGCACTTGGGGGCAGTTTTCAAGTGCGTGTTGAAGGACCCCTGGTGTTGCCGGCCGGTGGTGTTCGTGTTCCAGAAATCCAGTTGCTGGGAGTGCAGCGAAGTATTCGTTATGTCGTGATGCCGAATCGGCTCGATCAACAGAAGCTGGCATGGGAGACAAGTGGTTTGCAGCGAATTGAAACTCTCCCCGAAACGCTGGCGGCGGGTGTGGTCACGGCGAATTCTACTGTGGCGAGGGTTGTCTCAGATCATTTCCGTGCGCGCATCAAAGAAGTTCAGCAGTTCGAGACGGCTCCCTTTATCCACCTGGCTGATGTCCGTTTAGGATGGACCATTAACGGGGAGTGTTCGGGAGTGGCGACTTTTGATCTGGAACCGGCCGGCCGTACAGACTGTGTGCTACAGGTCCCTTCTCAATACCGCCTCATCAGTGTCCGCGTGGCTGGATTGCCAGGTGTACTGCAGCAACTGGAAACTGGCAGATTCAAGCTGCAATTGGGACCCTCGCAGCTTGCACAACGTATTGAAGTCGTTTATCGAGGACAGGTTGCGATTAAGACCGCTGTCGTGAAACGAGTAAAAATCGTCGCTCCAACAATCGAAGGTTTTCCGGTTGGACAGACTCTCTGGACCGTGCGATCGCCTAATTCAGTTGGAACCGGACGATTTCGTAATAGCCAGGGAACCACGACCCTTGAACAGCAACTGCTTCAGAGACTCAATGCAATGATCGCCATCCTCGAAACGGTAACAGAAAATGGTCCAGAACTGACGACGCAGCGAATGAACGACTGGTTCCGGCCTTGGAAACGTCGCTTTGTGAATGTCGAGTCCCGCTGGAATCAACGGCAGTCCGTAAAGGTCAGCGGAAAGCAGGAAGGTGATGTGCTAGCGGCTAGTGCACGCTATCAACAACTCAAAGACCGTCTGGGAGTAGACAACCTTGTTGCCAAGAATGACGCGGGAAGGCCTGCTGCGGCCGATGTCGGAGAGGTCTGGCAAACTGTGGTAGCTGGTACCGATATGCTCAGTCATTTCGAAGGTGAGCAAGCGGAGTTGGAATTGGTCTATCCGGGTATCCGACGAAGCAGTGATTTTGGACTGCGGTTGCTGGTTGCCCTGGGATGCTTGCTAGCAGCTGGCTTTGGCTGGCATTTGAAACGGACGGGCATTCTTGGAGAGTGGTGGGCCCGCTGGCCATATGTGGCAGGTGTTTGCATAGGGCTGGCTTGGTGGCTGTTTTTGCGTCCTAGCTTACTCGGCTTGTTGATTATGGCACTCAGTGCCCTCGCGGCCATGGTCCCCTCCTGGGTGCCACAACGGCCGCCAGGAGCCAATCCTGAGTCCATGACGGTTACCGCTTATCCGAAAATATGCTAGAGTTTGACCGTTCTGCATCTCTTTTCTCTTTCCGGACGATCTCAGTTGCCGGTGGAGTCTATCCTGGATTCGTTCTCAGAGCGGGTGTGCTATTGGACTGGTTGATTTCATATTGGCAGATATTCGGTGATTTGCTAATCTCCACAGCGTTCGGTTCAGGCACCAGGTAAAGCCTTACTTGCCCTTGCCGACCCCACCTCACATCAGCCTGCCTACAAGGAGCAGATTAGGGCTCAAAGGCTGTTGCCAGTGGAGGGTAAGCAACATGAGGTTGCTTTTGGTTTTTCGGCGATTTGCCGATGGTTTGTTGCGGGAAGGAGACCCGACATGGGGAATGAAAAGTGGCATGAGGTGACGGTCCATATTCGTTGGATGATTCGTCGCGACATGCCGGAAGTTCTACAGATTGAGAACGATAGCTTTGAATTTCCCTGGGCCGAAGAAGATTTTGTTCGTTGTTCACGGCAACGGAACTGCATCGGTATGGTGGCGGAGTTTGATGACCAAGTCGTTGGTTTTATGATCTATGAATTACACCAGGAGCGTCTTCATATTCTGAATTTTTCCGTCGCCAAGGAATTTCAACGTTGTAGTGTCGGCACTTCAATGGTCCAGAAACTCGTTAGCAAGCTTTCACCCCAGCGCCGCAATCGAATCATGTTAGAGGTTCGGGAAACTAACTTGGCAGCTCAGTTGTTTTTCCGTGATATGGATTTTCGAGCGGTTTCGGTGCTCCATGATTTCTATGAAGACACAGTCGAGGATGCCTACCTGATGGAGTATTGTCATCAGACTGATGTTGCCCAGACTTCAGCAATTACCAATCGAATCACGCGACTTGCTGGTTGATCGATGTGGACTGGCTTTGTCACCAGGCGTTGCACTCTCGTCGTACTTGTCTGGCGGCTTGGATCAGCTGTCGCTGGACTTGTCGTATTCGTTTTCCCCGCGTCATTATCGATATTATCGGGCTGCCTGTCGGAACAACGGTTCCTGCCGCAGGGACGTCAGCAACCCAGAACCAGTGGTTGGTAGCCGGTGAAACGATCTGCGACGTTTGTGCAAGCCAGGCTTGGCTACATTGAGCAGTGATCGTACACGGCCGACGGGCGTAGAGGATCGCCTTGCCGTACTGCAGTCGGTCGTGAGGCGGCGGCAGCTCGGGTACCGGATTGTCCTGGCATGCCTGGCAATGCAAGTCGACCAGGGAAGCTCCCAATGCTCTATCGAGGATCTCTGCCGATGCCGGGAACCGAGGATTGATCTCGAGCACCCAGATCTTGTCTTGCTGGCAGACGAAGTCGACCCCAAATAGTCCGCGCAATCCCAGGGTGCCAGTCAGCACGCTACCGATACGAGCGAGGGTTGCCTGCTGCTCGACCGTCAGCGTTAGCGGTCCGATGGAACCGGCATAAGAGAAGGGTTTTCCACGGGTAAATCGTTTGCCGATGATTTGACGAGTGGCCCCCATCAGTCGGCCGGTTGCCTGCTTGGCCAGGAAGACTCCACTGCAGCAAAGGCCTGGTACGAATTGTTGATAATAGATCTCTTCTAGTGTCTCCTGAGGCGCGTTGCGGAGAGGCTCATCGGTTGGCTGTCTCGCCCACTGGATTCCTTTGCCGCCAGTGGAATGAACAGATTTGCTTAGCCAGCGACCGGTTGTTTGTTCAGGCCAGTCACGGCGGATGGGAGGAAAATGAAGATCGTGACGGGTGAGAATTTGTTGGATCAAGAACGGATCGCATGCTTGTCGCAAGACACTTCCCGGATTGCCCAGGAGTTGATGCCGCTGAGACACCTGGTCGACCAGCTGAGGGTGGTTCTCCAGGCCACCGGTATACATCCAGGGCATTGCCGGTAGTTGTTGAGAGATCGGTAGTAGCTGCTCTGGATAATCTGCAATGCGGTAGGCCTGGCACTGCTGCTGGAGGTCCTGGTCATGGAAAAGATCGGCGGCCACCGGTCTCCAGCCGCCACGAACGGCTGAATCAACGGCTCCCCGCACGCTGGCCCCCGCGATTAAAATAGTCTCAGACATGTTGCCAAATTAGCGATTTTCTTGATCGATAACCAGTTCTAGGGCAGAAATCGAAGGGCTTTATTAACGGACTGCCTGACGGGTTCTTGCAATTAGATGGCTGTGTGTTATTTTTCTTGTTCTTCAGAGATTGTTTAATTTTGAGTTCCAACTCGTATTCGTAATATGGAGAATATTCTATGTCAATGTATGTTGGTGAAGCGTTAACTGGCGATGGGAATGAGATTGCGCATATCGACCTGCTCATCGGAAGCAAAGACGGCCCGGTTGGCGCTGCATTTGCCAATGCGTTAGCACGTCAAAGCGAAGGCCATAGTAACTTATTGGCGGTCTTGGAGCCGAATTTGGCGGTCAAACCAGCTACCGTGATGATCACTAAGGTCACCATCAAGGGGATGAGTCAAGCAGTCCAGATGTTTGGTCCGGCACAAGCTGCCGTTGCTAAAGCAGTGGCAGATTCTGTCGCGGACGGGGTGATTCCGGAAGAACAAGGTGAAGATCTCGTGATTGTTTGCGGCGTTTTTATTCATCCCGCCGCTGAAGATGACCAGAAGATCTATGAATACAACTACCAAGCAACCAAGGATGCGATTGCAAGCGCAATGAACGGGACCCCAAGTGCGGCTGATATGGTT
Organism: Pirellulaceae bacterium; assembly: GCA_046583015.1. Lineage (GTDB taxonomy): Bacteria > Planctomycetota > Planctomycetia > Pirellulales > Pirellulaceae > JAZADA01. The sequence continues at coordinate 9,102 of JAYGDG010000431.1, forward strand.
GCCGGTAAGGATGCTGCGGCCCATCCATTTAAGGGATTCTAGAACCGACCGCCTGTCGGCTTAGCAGAGTCGATGGCTAATGCCTTGCATCACCTTGTGGCGTA
>JAYGDG010000402.1:0-2615 GCA_046583015.1 Pirellulaceae bacterium
CCCAGGTCTCCTCGACAGATGATTGCCAATGGGATTTGCCTGTTGACTGAAGACCGCAAGAACCAGGGACTGGTCCTGGGTCTGACTGTACAGGAGAATTTTGGGCTACCTAATATGGGTGAGTTTGCTTCTGCCGGGTTCATCTCTAAGAAATCTGAATTCGCAGCATTCTCGAAGTTTGTCGACCAGATCAGGATCCGCATTACCGGTGGCAGCCAGGTTGCAGCAACACTCTCGGGAGGTAACGAGCAGAAGCTGGTCCTGGCCAAGTGGCTGCAGCGTAATGCCGAGGTCATTATCTTCGATGAGCCAACGCGTGGCATCGACGTGGGGGCTAAGTACGAGATCTATCTGTTGCTCAATGAACTGGCGGCCCAGGGTAAAGCGATTATCATGATCAGCTCAGAGTTACCGGAGGTCTTGGGGATGAGCGACCGGATTGTCGTAATGCGAGAGGGGCGAGTAGCTGCATTTCTCGTGAATGAGGGGATTACCCAAGAAGATGTCATGAAATTGGCCACGGGTTCGGAAGCAACGATTGCTGGATGAAAGAATGAAGAGCAGACTATTGAGAGCGCTACTGATCGACTACGGCATGGTCTTCGTGCTGTTGTTTCTGTGTGCCTTGATTAGCCTCCTGACAATTGCCGACATTCATCCGGAAGATCCGCGAGCCGGTCGACGGTTGGCCCAGTTGATGGTGGAAAAGTACGGGAAAGAAATCAACGTGCTGGTCGTGGCCCGTAAGATTGATGCGGATAAGGAATTTGCCAGCGCCCTCGAACAGGAGCTAACAGATCTCGGGGCGACCGTTGTCGGGACGGAACTTGGTGATCCTCGCACCGTCCGCAAGCGAATGGAGCAACTTGGAGCAGAATCGATGCAGGTCGACCTTGTCGCGACGCATAACTTCTCTTCAAAGTGGAGGATCTTTAGTGGCGAAATGTTGGAGGAACTGGCCTCCAACCACCCTACCCTTGAGAATGTCAAGGTGGTCAGGCCTCCCAGCTATCGCTGGCCGACGTTTCTTACCAGAAAAAACCTGATCAGTATTCTCAATCAAAATGCCCCGGTTGCGATCATGGCCATCGGCATGACGCTGGTGATCATTACCGCGGGAATAGATCTGTCGGTCGGCAGTCTCATGGCACTGGCCGCGGTGATGAGCGCCGTCTGCATTCAAGAATTCCTGGGTGCTGCCCAGGCGAGTGGATTCTCGGTCATGCTGGCATTTCTGATCGCGATGCTCGTCTGTGCTCTGTGTGGAGTTTTTGCGGGGATCATGATTACGGCTTTCAAAGTGCCACCGTTCGTGGCAACGCTGGGCCTGATGATGGTGGCCCGCGGTGCTTCGTATATCCTGGCCGGGGGGGCCGATGCCCTCAAGATCGAAGCCGAGTCGATTGGTGTGCTGTATTCCACCTCGATCCTGGGTATCCCCAGCCAGATTGTGATCATGGTGCTCTTGTTCATCATAGCCCACGTGGTGATGAGTCATACGCCATTTGGCCGTTACGTTTACGCAGTCGGGGGCAACCAAACAGCGGCACGCCTGTCGGGAGTTCCAGTTGTTGCTGTCATCATCGCGGTTTATGCGATTTGTGGTCTGTCCGCTGGATTAGCCGGAGCCCTTGACGCCTCTCACTTCGGTACCGGACGTCCGAAAGCGGGTGAATTCTATGAGCTACAGGTGATCGCTGCCGTGGTCGTCGGAGGCACAAGCCTGATGGGTGGCGAGGGTAAGATGTTTGGGACCTTTGTTGGGGCACTGATCCTGGGAGTGATTCAAAATGGCCTCAACATGGCAGGCATCGACTCCTATCGACAAATGGTGATTTACGGTGCCCTGATCCTGGCGGCCGTGCTGATTGATCAGCTCAAGAAAAAGGTCATCAAACCTGCTACCGCAGTCTGAAACCAGTTCTTTGATTTCGCCTGACTGGTCTTCACGGTTATTGACTGGTATCTCAGTCAACCAGGACCTCTGGATTGACCACGTGGTCCGGTCGCTGGCCCGTCAGGCAGGCGACGATCTGCCGGCTTGCGGTGCTGCGCAAATCGTGAAGTGATTCTGCGGAGTAAAAAGCGGCGTGCGGTGTGGCAATAACCTGCGGCAGTTGAAAGAGTGGTTGCGTAAGGTCAGGGGGTTCCGGCTCGTGCACATCCAGGGCCGCGCCGGCAAGCTGACCACTCTGCAAGGCTGCCAGTAGAGCGTCGTGATCGATCAGGCCACCCCGCGCCGTGTTGATCAGAAAGGCAGTTGATTTCATCAGAGTGATGCGTTGCTGATTAAGCAGATGATGGGTTCGGTCGGTGTACGGCAGATGTAGCGTTACGTAATCACTCCTGGCCAGTAATTCATCAAGCGGTAGCAGCGTGAATTCAGCAATCAGTTGTTGCATGTTGTTGCGTGTCACTACGATATCAAGGCCCAGTGCTCGGGCCTGCCTGGCAACTTGCTGTCCAATCGAACCCCAGCCGATGATTCCTAGTGTCTGTCCGGAAAGCCGTCGCAGAGGCGAAATTGGCTCTAGTTCGTAAAGTCCACTTTTGGTTTGCTGGTGAAAAAAAGTTACGTTTCGGGCCATGGCCAGCAACAGGGCCAGCGTATGTTC
>JAYGDG010000407.1:0-2827 GCA_046583015.1 Pirellulaceae bacterium
GATCTCGATTTTTCCGGAAACGTTCCAATGGTCATCGGCAGTGGTCGGTCTTGAGAAGTTCGTGTCGGCATAGTAGCTGGCTGAAGCAGAGGCATGGCGTTTCCAGGAGGCACGAGCTTCCCCACTGGTTCCACCAGCATGGCTGGTTGCCGAGTGTCCGAGGGTTTGCGTTTCCGGAACCGGATTACTGCTGACCCAGCCATTCTCCGTCGCGGAATTCTCCTGGGTGAAGGACTCGGACTTGAGTTGCTGTGGGTGGGTCGTTGGCAGCCAGTCCTGTTGAGGAATCTGGACGACCGTGTAATACCCTGAGAACTTCCCAGTGAACTCGTACAAACCCGTTTCATCAACATTAGTTGTATTGGGATCGTCGGTCGCCGTTAGCAAGCTGGTTTCGTCATTATCGAGTTGGTTGTTGTGATTCGTGTCGATAAAGACCGTCCAACCCGCTAATCCTGGTTCTCCTGAATCCTGCCTTCCGTTTCCATTGTGGTCGCGAAAAAGGATTCCCTGGATGTCGCCAGGTCGGACGTCACCCATCAGTTGAACCAGGTCGGTGGTGTCACCGGTTGCTCCGCCCAGCACCAACAGGCTAAGGTCATCCAGGACAATGATGTCACGTGCTACGTCTTCTCCGTCGATGGCCAGTGAACGAATTCCATCGTCATCAAACGTGGTGTCTAGCGCTCCGTCAATGGTGTAGCGAACCACAGCAAAATCCTGATCAACCCCGTTACTTGTCTGTCCCACCGCGATCAACTTACCGTCAGGTTGCAAGACGACACGATGAATCTGCGAACCGGTGGCTCCCACCGTCGTGTAGACCTTGCCGGCGGTTCCAAACGACGTGTCAAGCGTCCCGTCTGAGTTGAAGCGAGCGAGGGCAAAGTGATCGTTTGCCTGACCTGCCAGCAGGATTCTGCCGTCGGGATAGATGAGTAGATCGTTGACCACTTCCCCAGCACCCATATCGGTGATCAGGGTACTGGATACTTGTCCAGGGTAATCCACGTGGATTAAGACAAAACTGTCATCCAGGATCATGGCACCCAGGACAATCGAGCCATCGTCGAAGACGGCCAGGTCTGTGGCCACCGCCTGGTCATTGAGCGCGAGGGAGATTTTCCCACCGCTGTTAAACAAGGGATCGAGTTGGCCGTTGGAGTCGAGTTGAAGGACGAGGATGTTCTGAGGATTGTCACTGTTGCCAGTGACAACAATTTTACCGTTGGGCTGCAAGCCGACGGCATAAGCATGGTCATTGGTGTCATTATTGTCCCAGTCGAAAGTGTAGAGACCGCTGCTGGCAAAACTGTCGTCCAGCGTACCGTCCGCGTTGTAACGGGCTACGACTAGTTGCGAGTCACTGGTTTCGATGGCAGTAGCACCGACGACGACGATTTTTCCATCAGGCTGAATGATCACATCTTCCACGGTGCTGTTACCGACAAGAGTTGCGCTGGCAATTCCAGCGTTTCCGAAAGTTGTGTCAAGGCTTCCATCTAGATGCAGCCTGGCGATTGCCAAGTGATTGTCCTTCTCTCCCGCGACCAACAGCTGGCCGTCAGCCGTTTCAACAACCCGATTAACGTGCATGTCGCTAATAGTTAACGTGCCATCGTCATTGAAACGCGTGTCCAACATGCCTGGATAAGTGTTCCAGGTCGGTGGATCTGTCCAGTTGTCTGCGGTCTCGATGGTAACGGACACCGTGTCGCTGTCCGTCTGGATGCCCAGGTTGGCATATGGGATAAGATCTGTTGTTTCCAGGGTGATGGTAGCAGTTCCCGAGTATTGTGAATCGGGCTGGAAGACTAACCACTCGAGGGCCAAGTTGATATCGGCAATCGTACCACGTAGTGTAAAGGTTGAGTCGTCTTGGCCGTTACCAAAATCGAACACGGGACCATGGATGCTATCGACCTCTACCAAGCTGAGCTGACCGTGCGTGGCAGTAAGGATGGCCCTAACCTGTCGCGCATAAGATTCTTCGCCAACGATAGAAAAATGACTGTTACGAAAACTGCTAAAGGCCAGGGGAGTCTCATAGGGAGTTGCCTGGTTTGCTGGCATCACATTGGCAAGATCCATGTCACCAGCCAGCAAGCGACGGTCTTCGAGTGTCTCGAGCAACAAACGACGACGCTGGGGAACCCATGGCTGGTGCGCACGACGCGATTTACGGCGAACGGCTGCCGAGCCGGCTTGGCGATGTCGAAGTCTTGCTGCGAAGCGATTCATGCTGCGTTCTTCAAGGCAACGGTTCAGGAATTAATAATGACTTAAGGCCCTGCTCTGATCGAAATCAGGCAGTTGCCAAAAAATGGAGACATAACTCTCCATTCCCAAGCTAATCGACTCTGGAAATGCTGGCAACAAAATTGCCAGTTTTGACAAGAAAAGCCGATATTCCCTCAGAAAACCCCTCTTCTTAGACGTTTTGTGGTCACCCTTGAGGCGACCTGGTTCATGCCGTTAGGCAGCATGTTCCGAGGGGGGAGATTCGTCCGCCTGCTCGCGTTGGCTGTCGGGAGCCGGTAGTTTCTTTTGGACGATCTTGGCGAGTCGTTCCACACGTTGTTTCAGTTCTTCGAACTGTTGTTGGCCGTCGCCGATGACCTCGTCCAAGTCCTGGGTTGTTTTCTCCAAATGCTTGAAGAGTGTTTCCAGGTTGTCTGCCCGTTTTAAGAAGTCTGAGTTGGGAGCAGGTTCAGCCATGGTACTGGTGCAGCTTGGACAAACCGGTTGGTGGAGGTGAGTGGACTGACAGTCCTATAGTCAAATTAGCGTAAATGGACAATAGCAATTTGCGTTTTCCGGTTTATCG
>JAYGDG010000471.1:0-3060 GCA_046583015.1 Pirellulaceae bacterium
AAACGGACAGCTACCAACAAATCGCAACCGATTTTAACCTCCCCGCCCATCAAATCTTATTTTTGAGCGATGTCATCGCTGAATTAGATGCTGCTTCCCAAGCAGGACTACAGACGGGACTCTGTCAACGCCCCGGAAACCCACCCTGCGAACCCTCCAGCCAACACCCTCTCATCACCGCCTTTGATCAGGTCCAACTCGCCTCCTAACTCCAGCGGACGCAGCACGCCCCCAACCCAATAGGCTCTTGGTACGCTGCTAGCATTGAGCCAACCCTTGACTCTGCCAACGCTCTTTCTATGATTCCATTTCCGAACGTGTTCAATGAAGTAGTTCACGTTCAGCAGAGAATCGCACAAAAACGATTCTGATCCTGATGATTGTTCAGAGACGCCGTAGTTCCAGCTTGAACTGGGGCATGGATTCTAGCCAGATCGATCATCAGTGAGTCGCGGTTACCGGAAAGAATCTGGTGATCCATCACAATTCTAAGCTCCATGATGGAGTCACATGAACGCCACGGTTTCGGCTGTTGGGGGCTTATTGCTTTTCCCGGCAGCGACAGCCTCGGCACATCATCATCGAGTGCTGGTTGCAGGTCTCTCTCTCAGCAACCTCACCTGGTATTCGGTTTTGCTCACGAAGGAGTTATCGATTATGCGAACATCATGGATCGGGTTAGACACCCGCTGGAAATTCAAGTCAGGTTGCCAATCGCCACGACGCGTGGCTGGTTGGCTGGCCATCTTAGTCTTGGCCACTCCTCTGCAGTCATCCTCTGTCCCGGCGGCAGAACTACCGGCTCTGCAGTTCGACATCAAGCACCATATTGCCTGTGTTGACGTGGCGGAGAGCGGGAACTTTAAGGCAGCAGCAGGTAAGCGACTCATCCAGGCTAGAATTCCTGTCTCAACACTCGTCCAGCATGGTTCGGCACAGGAACTGGTCCAGTTGCTGATCCGCTTCGATAATCTGGACCGATCGGTCCAGGTGATCGACTACCAGCCCAAGACAACCCTGGCCACTGATATCGTCGGTAACATTGGCATTGAGACCAAGCAGGACAAATCGGCTGCAGTCGGTGTCACCTTATCAGGCGATCAAGTTGGGATTCACGGGACGACGAGTGCTGATCTTGGGACTAAACGGGGACAATATGTAAAGTGGCAACACCTTCCTCCATTAGAACTGCTGTCAGCCAGTGGCACGATTGCACGTGGCAGTGGTGTTTACTTTAAGCTCAAACCCTCCAAACGCACGTCCCTGGAGGGGAACCGTGACTTCGTGCTTTTGTTGCAAGTTCCAGAAGGCTGGCAAAGTGGCGTGTTGCATATCGATTGTCGGGCACAAGCCAAGCAACGTTCCTCCCTCACCAACTGGTCAGAGACAGTAACCTGTGGACACAATCGTTTTGTCGTTGCGCTCTATGCAGTTGACAACAAAGAGGCACAGCGACGGGCGAACCTTCTTGTTTCTGCTGATAAGAGACTGCGCCAAATGGCCCAGACGCACCAACAAAAAATCCAACAGTCTGCCTATCCCTACCCGGGTTACCGTTTAGCGGTCTTTTTTCAGCTCCTGGAACCCCGCATCCCCAGCCGCTGGTTGGAAACGGTTCTGTTTCATGTGCCTGGTTCCGACGAACCTTTCCAGGAACCGCCCTTGGAATCATGGTCGCAGCTGCCTACTCCGGTCCAGGGTGCTGCCCAGCAATACCTGGCAGTCAAACGGCAGCTCCAACAGGCGAATGGCCAGGTTCAACGCGAGTGAAGCGACTGGACCACTGGAACCGGCATCCTTAGAGTGCTGCCACGACCAGGTCACCCACTTCGCGGGTACCGTGGCCCATTTTCCCAGCTGCCTGACTTTCCATTTTGGTCCCGGTAACGATCTGGATAGCATCCAAAACTCGCTGTCCGGCCTTGGGTTGCCCACTATGCTCGAGCAGCATACCCATGGCACCAATCGCAGCAATCGGATTAATCACATTTTGACCGGTATACTTGGGGGCACTGCCACCCATCGGCTCAAACATACTGGTGCCGCCCGGGTCGGGATTGAGATTGCCCCCTGCTGCCACTCCCATGCCACCTTGGATCATGGCGCCCAGGTCGGTAATGATATCACCGAACATGTTTGTGGTAACGATCACATCATAGTATTCAGGATTTTTCACCATCCACATACAGCAAGCATCGACGTGATTATAGTCTGCTTCCACGTCGGGAAACTCCTTGGCAACGTCCCGGAAAGCCCGATCCCATAGATCGTGGCCAAAGGTCAGAACGTTGGTCTTGGCGACCAGTGTCAGTCGTTTGCCGGCTGGATTATTCCGTTGCTGGGTGTACTCAAAAGCCCAGCGAATACAACGTTCACATCCTTTGCGAGAATAAATTGCAGTCTGTATGGCAACTTCTTCTGGGGTTCCTTTTTTTAGGAATCCACCCACTCCACAGTAAAGGTCTTCGGTATTTTCTCGCACGACGACAAAGTCGATATCATCTGGACCTTTACCTTTGAGCGGAGTCTCAACTCCTGGGTAGAGTTTCACGGGTCGCAAGTTGATGTACTGGTCCAACTGGAAGCGTAATTCCAGTAGCAGTCCTTTTTCCAGGATTCCGGGCGCCACGTCCGGATGACCAACGGCTCCCAGGAAAATCGCATCATGCTGTTTCAGTTCTTCAACAGCGCTGGCCGGCAAGATCTCTCCACTGTCCAGGTAACGCTGCCCGCCAAAATCATAATCCTGCAACTCATAGGCAAACCCCTCGGAACTGGCAATCGCCTCCAGCACTTTCAACGCTTCAGCCGTTACTTCGGGCCCTGTTCCATCACCACCGATTACTGCAATTTTCATATTTTGACCGCCAATCTCCCTGGTTCCCGGATTCATTAACTCAAGTGGCTACTTTGAAAGCGAAACTGGCGACCGTGCTGCGGAGGCACGGTCCTAACAAGACGAGTCTGCGCAAGGGCAGGTTCTTAGAGACAAATTGCCCGCGGCTCAATCCTTAATTTTCACTGAAAGTGACATGATTGCTCACGTCCTGCCCCAGTGGA
>JAYGDG010000480.1:0-2077 GCA_046583015.1 Pirellulaceae bacterium
CGGTAGGCATTAAAAATGTGGGTGTTGACCGAGTGGTCGTCCCAGTTGCTGGTTCGACCGGTCTCCCGCCGCAAACGGTAGCTCGCCTGGCACTGGACAAAACGGACGCCGGACTCGACCAGCCGCCGGCATGTAAGCAGGCTCTTGCCCCAGTGCGTGTCCCCATAACGCTGCCGGGTCCGCGGCGATTCCCGCTCCAGGTCAAATGCCACACGGGTTTGTGAGCTGGCAAGCATCGCCAAGGCGCGCTGGCGAAAGATGTCCACCGATTCCAAAGAACGATTCTTTTCCAGGGCTGAGGGAAGCCGCTCAAGCTGCTCGAGCACACGGCGACGGCGTTTCAGACTCAACACCCCCTCATCACTGATTCTCAGGTCATCGGCCGTGCCGGGAGTCCGGTAAATCGGCACGGGGCCATAGCGGTTGTTCCCACTCGCCGAATTCGGGAATTCATTCGGCATGTAAGCCTCGCAGGAAGGCCCCAGGTAGGCTGCTCCACCACCATAAAACGGGGTGTTCCCTATAAACGGCGGGATCTCGCTGAGTTGGGCCTCCATGTGCTTGGCAACCACGCTTCCGATGGTGGGGAACTCCGAGCGGCGAAGGTTGGCCTGGATAGAAGGGTAGCCGGTAAGGAGCCGGTTAGTACCCCCGGAGTGCTCGGCCCGTTCATGATGCAGGCTACGGACCAGGCAAAACTTGTCCGCCAACCGGGACAGCAGGGGCAGCTCCTGGCTGATCTCGATCCCGGGAACATTGGTCGCGATCGGACGAAACGGGCCGCGGTACTCGGCCGGCGCATCGGGCTTGAGGTCAAACAGGTCCAGGTGGCTGGGTCCCCCGTTTGCCCAGAAGAGGATTACCGAGTAGTCATCATTGAGCTGGGGTAACGGAACGCCATCCGCATCGGTCATCAGCCGGGGAGCAGCCTCTAAGAGTAGCTGCGACGGGGAGAGCCCGCCACAGAGGGCACCCAGGCTAAGTCCTCCCAGGCGTAACCAGTCGCGACGACCCATTGGGCCAGGGCAACGTCCAGCAGTAACTGGCAGAGCAGGCATGGAGGTCTTTCTTTCCGGGCTGGCGATCGTATTCTCATACTGCCGTCATGTCTTCCTTACATGATATCACATGGCCTTCCGTCGGTGGTAGTCGAAAAAGCAACCCAATCGGTTGCGATCTAGGGTGCCAGCTTTCCAAGCGGGCGAATGTTCTTGTTGAGCTTGGTGTAAAACGTCTCGGCCTGGGCGGCCAGCTTGTTGGCGATGTCCGGATGGTCTGCCAGGCGGTTGCGTGATTCGCTCACGTCACCGTACAAGTCGTATAACTCCGTGCCACGGAACCGGTTGCTTTCCCTGGCCAGGTGCAGTTTCCACTGGCCACTTCGCACTGCCCGCAGGTTTGGCTTTCTAGACCGCCCACTGCCACCAAAGTAATAGAAGGCCTGGTGGCCACGTGCGCCCGCTACTCCAGACATCAGGGGCCAAAGGTTTCGTCCATCAATCACACGATCATCAGGCAAGTCCGCACCGGCCAGTGCTGCCAGCGTCGGCAGCAGATCCATGTTGGCGGCAATCTCATCGGAGCGGCTTCCGCGGGGAATTTTTCCTGGCCAGCGCATGATGGTCGGAACTCGCATGCCACCCTCGTAAGAAGTCCCTTTGCCCAGTCGCAGCGGTCCTGCCGATCCTCCGTCGATCCCATATTGCAGCCAGGGCCCATTATCCGAGGTGTAGATCACGAGCGTCTGGCCGTCGAGATTTCGCTTTTTGAGATGGGCCAGGATTTGTCCCGCGCTCCAGTCAACTTCCATCATCACGTCCCCGTACAAGCCGCGGGGCGATTTCCCGGCGAACTTGTCGGAAACGAACAGAGGTACGTGAGGCATCGCATGGGCCAGGTACAGAAAGAACGGCTGCTGCTGGTGATCATCGATGAACCGCAAGGCCTTTTCCGTATAACGGGTTGTCAACTGCGTCTGGTCCGGATTGGTCTCGATTACTTGTTCACCAGACATTAAGGGCAAGGGATGCGGAAAACCTCGTCCTGGTGGATAAAATGTCCCTTCGCCGGCAAAGCC
>JAYGDG010000545.1:0-10577 GCA_046583015.1 Pirellulaceae bacterium
TGATCCCACTTGTAACTGTGCGTCACCTGAACAAACCGCACCCCTTGCTCGGCAAACCGTCTGGCCATCAGGCATTGCCGTCCAAAATTTTGCGTCTCTTTCTGATCCAATCCGTAGAGCCGATGTGTGGCCTTAGTTTCATCCTTAATATCCTGCAGGTGCGGCGCCGCAGTTTGCATCCGGTAAGCCAACTCCAAGGTATTAATACGTGACTCCAGGATCGCTGCGGATTGCTGCTGCTGGAGTTGCCGCTGATTTAACTGTTGCACAAAATCCAATTCCAGCCGTTGCAAGTTGGATCCTTGTTGGCCCTGATGTTTGATGTAGGGAATGTTGATCTTGTCCGCCGGGATACTCGCATTTCCCAAAGGTGTTCCGTGGTACACCGCCGGCAAAAAGGCAGAACTGTAAGCATTTACACCGCCATGGGTCAACGTCGGGCACATGGTGACGTAAGCCGGCAAATCCTGGTTCTCCGTTCCCAGGCCATAGCCGATCCAAGACCCCATGCTCGGTCGCACAAAGGTGTCACTGCCCGTATGCAGTTCCAACAGTGCACCACCATGTCTGGAATTGGAACCATGCATGGAATTAATAATACACAGGTCGTCGGCACATTTGGCGACCTCCGGAAACAGGGCACTGATCCAGGCCCCGCTCTCTCCGTGCTGTTTAAATTGCCAGGGTGACTTAAGCAGGTTGCCTGTTGTTGAAGAAAATACCCGTGGCTTGGAAAAGGGCAGGGGTTTGCCATGATCGCGTTCCAGCAGGGGCTTGTAGTCGAACGTATCGACCTGGCTTGGCCCACCATGCATAAACAGGAAGATGACTCGTTTTGCACGCGCCGGAAAGTGAGGCTGTTTCATCGCCAGCGGGCCCTCTGCCCGCGCTTCTTCATCCAGCAACGAAGCCAGTGCCAGCGAACCAAAACCAGCACTGCTAACGCGCAGCATCTCCCGGCGAGTCAGGACTGGCGTAAACTGGTTGCAGTTACTTTTCACTGATTACTTCCCAACGGGAATCATTCCAGGTAAATAAACTCGCTGGCTACTATCAACGCGTGACACAAACTTTGCCAACTGCGTTGACGCAACTCACTGGTATCGATTTCTTGAGCTTCCAGAGCTTTCTGGTACCGGTCCATGTATCCCAGCGATTCGGATATTTCCAGTTCGCTTGCTGACCGAGTATAGACCATTTGGAATGCTCGTTGAATTCGCTGCTTGTCATTTAACTCGCTGGCAGAAAGCAGGTTCCGGGCCATCGACTGACACTCGTCCACCACGACCTTACTATTCATCATGAATAAAGCCTGCGGGGCAATCGTGGTAGTTTGACGCTTTCCATTAAGCACGCTCGGATCCGAGAAATCAAAGACTTGGAACATCTCGAAAAGTGCACTTCGCACCACTGGCAAGTAAATCGAACGCCGCTTGTTCTGATAAACAACCGGGTTCACGTTGGCCGTGCTCGTTACATACTTTCGGTTTTCCGTCATCAGTTCACTACCGCCCATACGACGATCAAGGCTGCCGCCAACAACCAGCACAGCATCCCGGATCGCCTCGGCTTCAAGTCGTCGCCGATTGACGCGCCAGTAGAGCTTGTTGTCTGGATCAACAAGAGCTGCCTGGCGGTTGTCCCGAGAACTCATCCGGTACGTGGCCGACAGCACAATCTGGCGATGCAGGGTTTTCAGTGACCACTGGTTGCGCTTCAAGTGCAAGGCCAAGTAGTCCAGCAACTGGGGATGCGTCGGTAATTGCCCAAGCCGACCAAAATTGTCGGGCGAACGGACCAGTCCCGTGCCAAAATGGCCCTGCCATATGCGGTTAACGATCACACGGGCCGTCAAGGGATGGTCTTCGGAAACCAGCCAGCGCGCCAATTGAAGTCGTCCACTCTGCTTATCCCCAATGGCAGGCTGATCCCGACCACTAATGACTTGTAAGAAACGCCGCGGTACCTTGCGACCTAGGCTAATGTGACTGCCCCGCAGGTGAATCTGAAGATCTTCCGGTTCCGCATCCGAAACAGCCATGGCCATGGGCGCCTTGGTCGCTACTTTCTTCAGTTCGTCTATGGTTGTGCGCAATTGGACCAGTCGCTGCTGACTCTCTGCTGGCAGCCCGTAGTCGAGCCCAGGACGAATCATGAAGGGACCTTGGGGATCGTACAAAACCTGGCGACACGCCTCCAGGACTGCGTCTTCCAATCGTGAGACCTGCTGCTTGGAACCGCTGGCCTGCTGCCACTGGGTTTCGGCGAGGGCAAACAACTGCTGATAACAATTTGCCCACTGCACCAAGGATTCGGGAGCTTTTTTACCGACCAGGCGTTTATTGATTTGCGTTGCCAGAGGACTGGCCGGCTGGTAGTCACGACCGTCGATGGCGGCGAACCACGGACCAAAGACCTCATCCTGGCCTGCGCTTTGTTTCTCCAGGTAAGTTTGCCACTGGTCAACGAAACCTGCTGCCAACGATGAAGGTCCAACTGGCGGCTGGTCCACCGATCGCAGCGAATTAACCGGGATGAAACAGAACCGGTCGATATGCGGGATTGGACCTGCCCGGTCCAAGCGCAACGTCACCTTACCCCTGGTCAGCTGATAGCTTCCTTCCCAGACCCACTTCTGGGTGTCTGGATACCAGCTACCGGTTACCTCGTCGGTCAGGGAACCATTGACTAACTGCCCATTGATCTTCAACTGGGTTGGCCTGGCCTCGGCGGCTGCGTACCGCACCGCCAGGTAGTAGGTCCCATCCTGTGGGACCTGGAAGTCCATTTCTGCCCAGTTCGCGCCGCCGGGACCGGCGATCACTCCAATACCGACGCCATAACCATTCGACAGCCGGACAACATTGCCACGATGAAAAGTCTCTGCTTCCAGAGAGATCATGTTAGAGAAGTTAAGTAGCGTCGTTGAATCCGACTTATTTTCAGCCGCACGACTGGTCGTCAGTCGAACCAGCAGCAACTTGTCGATATGTGGAAAAAACTGCGGATGTTCCAGCCGCAACAAGTGTTTCCCAGCCGACAACTCAATAACGGCTGCCACAGACCACGTTTGCGTATCGGGCTGCCAGCTACCCGTGATGCCCCCTGCCAGGTCCGTCCGTATCAGCTGACCATCAACAAACAATTTCGTGGGTCGAGCAGTCTCTGCCGCATAGCGAACTTCCAGTTGATACCAGCCCTCTGCGGGCAGTTCGATGTCATACTCGACAAAGTTCGGTAATTCTCCCCGGTTAACGAGAACTCCAATCGACTTGCCATAAGTTGACTTATCTTTCAGCACGTTTCCGCGCTGGTATTGTTCCGCTTCAAGCATCAGGGTCGGTTGACTGGCAAGCAGTTCAGGTTGATTCCCGTAGGTTGTATGGTTCGGCAACCATTGAACGAATTGTTTCAATTGGCGCGTCGCCATCAGGTAATCTCCGACTCGCTGCCGCGATTGCTGCTGTTGCGTTTTCGCCGCCTCCCTGCGCAAGTGGGCAATCTCGGTTTCCGCCTCGGAGACCTGTTGTTCTCTCTGCTCGCGATCCTGAAGCGATCGCGACGATTCCACCGGTCGTTCTTGCCAGCGGGCAACCACTTTGAAATTTTCCATGGTTCGCGTACTTTTGAAAATTCCAGCCAGCCCGTAGTAATCCGTCATCGAGATCGGATCAAACTTGTGATTGTGGCAACGCGCACATCCAATCGAAAGCCCCATGAATGCTTTACCGATCGTATCAACTTGCTCGTCGATGATATCCATTTGCATCTTAACTGGGTCATCTTCGGCCAACATCTTGGCACCCAGCGACAGGAAACCGGTAGCGGTGATGCGTTCGCCTGCTGACGAGAGCGAATCCTGGTCCGTCATTAGATCGCCGGCCAGTTGTTCCAACACGAAGTGGCTATAAGGCTTGTCCTCGTTAAACGAATCCACCACGTAATCTCGATAATGAAAGGCGTTCGCATAGGCGAGGTTTTCGTCCAGCCCATTGGAGTCTGCATAGCGGGCTACATCTAACCAGCGTCGTCCCCAACGTTCCCCGTAAGCCGGCGAGCTGAGCAAAGCATCAACCACGCGCTGAACGGCAGCAGGACTTGTGTCCTGTAAAAAACGGTGCATCTCGTCAACCGTCGGTGGCAAACCGATCAAATCATAGGTCACACGGCGCAGCCAAACAGTACGACTGGCCGCTGGTGCCGGCGGCAAACCAGCCGCTTCGAGCTTTGCCAAAACAAAGTGATCAATCGCGTTACGGGGCCACTCCTGTCGGCGAACCGACGGTAATTGTGTTGTGGTGGGAGGATGGAAGGACCAGAATTGCAGATCCTTCGCGGTAATCTCAATTTCGTCTGCCTCAACGGAGGCCGTCGCTGTGGTCAGGGGTTTAGCGTTCGGCCAGGGAGCTCCCATCTTCACCCAGCGAGTCAGGGCGGCAATTTCTGCAACTGGCAACTTCGTCTTCGGTGGCATGTCCAACTGGGTGGCATGATTGATGGCAAAGATCATCAAGCTCTTTTCCGGTTTTCCCGGTACGATGGCAGCTCCTCGCTTGCCACCTCGCAACAAACCTGCCAGTGAATCCACCCGCAAGTTGCTTTCAACAGATTCTTCACTGTGACAGTCATAGCAGCGCGAAACCAGAATCGGCCGCACTCTTTTCTCAAAGTGTTCAAGTTCAGCTGCCGTCGGCTCAGCAGCCAAAAGTGCCTTCCCCGCCAGGGCGATGGCGAACAGCAAGAGGACAGAAAACACTCGACTAGACATCACAGAATACCCGCTCCTGAGACCACGAATAACCTAAGTTCTATTATCATCGATCAGCCCAATTACGTACAGCATTCCTTCTCAACAAAAGCTGCTTTCGCTCAGGAGAGGATCTTCTTGACCACGTTTCCGTGGACATCCGTTAGGCGATGATCCCGTCCTTGAAATCGAAAAGTCAGTCGCTGATGGTCAATCCCGAGGCAATGCAGGATGGTCGCCTGGAGATCGTGGACATGAACCGCGGACTCAACAATGTTATAGGAATAATCATCCGTTTTTCCGTGCACCAGTCCGGCACGCACTCCACCACCAGCCATCCAGATGCTGAAACAACGGGGATGGTGGTCACGCCCGTAATTGTCCGCTGTCAGCTTCCCCTGGCAATAAACGGTGCGACCAAACTCACCGGCCCAGACCACCAGTGTATCTTTTAGCAAGCCACGCTGTTTGAGATCCTGCACAAGTGCCGCCGAAGGCTGATCGGTTTGAAGACACTTGTTGCGAATACTTGATGGCAAGTCTTCATGATGATCCCAGCCACGGTGGTAAAGTTGAACAAATCGTACTCCACGTTCAACCAATCTGCGAGCCATCAGGCAGTTGGCAGCATAGCTGCCTGGCTGTTGAGCCTCTGGACCATATAGATCCAATACATGTTTCGGTTCGCTGGACAGGTCAGCAACTTCCGGGATCGACCTCTGCATGCGGAATGCCTGCTCAAACTGGGCCACCCGAGTCTGAATCTCTGGGTCCCCAATCAATTCAGCCTGCAAGGAGTTTAACTGGCTGGTCGCATCAAGCATGGCTCGCCGTCGTGCCCGATCAATTCCGGGCGGGTTGGACAGGTAAAGAACTGGATCCCGTGAAGCGCGAAACTTCACGCCCTGGTGACGTGAAGGAAGAAAGCCACTACCCCATAATCGCCCCATCAAGGGCTGGTCACCCGGAGTTCCTCCGGAAATAAAAACCACGAATGTCGGCAAGTTCTGACTCTCGCTTCCCAAACCATAACTCATCCAGGACCCCATGCTGGGATGACCAGCCTGCTGGCTACCGGTCTGCAAGAGCGTGATAGCAGGATCGTGATTAATTGCGTTGGTGTGCATGGAGCGGACCAGGCACAATTGGTCAACAATCTTTGACGTAAACGGAATCAATTCACTTAACTGCACTCCGGACTTTCCCGCGGGCTTAAACTTGAAGGATGAAGCCGTTACCGGCTTGGATTTCTGGCTGGCCGTCATACCGGTCAGCCGCTGATCCATGCGAACCGAGTCAGGCAGTTCTTCTCCATGCCACTTCTGCAGCCCTGGTTTGGGATCAAACAAATCAAGTTGGGAAGGAGCCCCGGACTGGCACAAGAAAATGACTCGCTTGGCAGTTGGCTGAAAATGCGGCAGCCCGGGCAAACCACCAGAAGACGGTGACAAGTTGGGAGCCGCCAGCGAATCTGCTCCTAATAACGAACTCAAGGCTGCCAGCCCCAGGCCGCTTGCGCCGCGGCCAAACAACTGTCGCCGCGTTAGCAAATCCCGCTGCTCTCGAAAAGATACTGGTAAATCCCGATTCATGGTTTCGTAATCGCCTCATCCAGGGAAAGGATGGTATGAGCCACCATCGTCCAACTGGCTACCGTCACCGTATCCAACTTTCGACCCACGTCTTGAATCAACTGTTCTGCAGAAACTCGATCCGTTTGAAATCGAGACTTCTGCTGCCGATAAAATGTTGTCAGAATCTCACGCTCACGCACCGATGGATAACGAGACAGGATGCGACGGAAAAGATGATCGAGACGCGCTTCCAGTGACTTCGCCTCCTGGCCTGCCACCCAACTTCCCAACGACCGAGCAGCGGCCAGATAGGTTGGCTCATTCATTAAAACCAGCGCTTGTTGAGGCGTATTGGTTAATCGGCGCTGAACCGTGCAACGTTCCCGATTGGGTGCTCCGAAGGCAACCAGCGGTGGATGCGGTACAGCTCGTTTCCGAAAAATGTACAAACTCCGTCGGTAAAGATCGCGACCCTCACTGGGCAGATAAACCTGAGCAGTGAAACGTCCCGGATCAAACGAAATCTCTTTCCAAAGCCCGGCCGCTTGAGGCGGATAGAAACTGCGCCCCCCCAACTCTTCCTCCAGGAGACCGCTAACCGCCAAGGCATTATCACGTACCGCCTCGGCAGACAATCGTACGCGTGGCCCCCGTGACCAGAGGCGATTTTCAGGATCCTGCTGATATCGCTCTCGACCAACTCGACTGGACTGCCGGTATGTTTGTGATAAGACCAACTCTCTCACGATCTGTTTAACATCCCAACCACTATCCACCAGTTCAACAGCCAGCCAGTCCAGCAATTCCGGATGAGTCGGTGGCTGGCCACGAGTACCAAAATCTTCGGGGGTCCGAACAATCCCGGCAGCAAAGAAACTCTGCCAGAATCGATTCACGGCCACACGGGCGGTCAACGGCTGGTCGGCCTGGACCAGCCAGCGGGCCAATCCCAATCGATTAGCAGGATAATCTGCTCTCCAAGGCGGTAACACGGCTGGCGTACCAGCGGTCACACGATCTCCCTGGCTGCGATAATCGCCAGTCGTCAATACAAACGTCTCTCTAGGGCTGGCCCGCTCCCTCATCACCATCGTGGTGACGATCGATCTCTGCAGTTGCCGCTGTTGCTCCAGCAGTTGTTGCTGCTGCTGTACCAACCGCTGCATGGGAAAATCATGATGCTTCCAATAGTAGTCCTGCAATATTTTCTGCTGGGCTACCGTCCGCTTCGAGGCTTCAATTCTCACTAGTGACTTAATCGGATTGTGACCCGACAGCCTGTTTACCTCGACTGCCGAAAGAGCTCGCTCAAAAAGCATCAGGTCATCCAATAACCCGCGAAATGAAACGTCAGGACGACTGCTACCAAGCACCAATGATCCAGTCGCCACGATCGATTCGCTTAACCGATCCTCGCTAACCTCGACCTCTTGCAACCGGCCATCTCGATAGATATGCAACCCGGTTGCCTGGCTGGATCCGTCGTAGGTAACCGCAAGATGGCTCCAGGTGTTTACCGGCAGCGGCTGGCGGGTTTTCAAGCTCAGTCCGTTCCCTTTTGCATTATGTCGCAAGTGGACAGAAACCTTGCCTTTCTCAAGCTTCCATTGATAACCTCGCTCGACCGTCTTACCAGATATGTGCTCTAACACTACCAGCTCATCCAGGGTGGTCGGAAAAACCCAGATTGCCCAGGAAAACGGTCGCGTTCGCTCCACCCTGGGTGCTGCTTCGAATTGAACAAACTGGGAACCACCAAATAACAGGGCCTGGCCCTGTTTTCCCGGCAGGTAGAGTTGATCCCCATGCAAGGTGCCCTCGTTTTTCAGTTTTCCCTGATCGACAACCGTCCGGTCCGCTGCTTTGTCCAACGGATAATAAGCCCACCAGTCCCGGGGAGGACCAGCCAATTGCTGCTGCTGTTGGGTCAGTCGAGTTTCCCACGCCTGCTGGTCGGCTTTAAAAGCCGATCTGCGAGCAGCCATTTGCTGTTCAAGCCTCTTTAATTCATCCGTAAGCTGATCCTGCTGATGCTGTTGCAACGAGGTTGGAGTAACCACCACGGGCGTTGCATTTCCCTTCTTGCCATCCAATCCTTTTTCATCATTCTGGTTAAAGAAAGCGAACAGGCGATAGAACTCCCGCTGAGTCAGCGGATCATACTTGTGATCATGACAACGGCAACATTCCAGTGTCTGGCCGAGCCAAACAGTGCCAGTCGTCATTACTCGATCCATCACGTATTCGGTCCGGTATTCTTCCGCGATCGCGCCGCCTTCAAAGTTGATCATGTTGTTACGGAGAAACCCACTGGCTACCTGCTGTGAAATCGTCGCCTGAGGCAACAAGTCACCGGCCACTTGCTCAATCGTAAACTGGTCATAAGGCATGTTATGGTTGAAGGCCTGGATCACCCAGTCTCTCCAACGCCACATATCGCGGTGACTGTCAATGTGATAGCCATGTGTGTCGGCATAACGTGCCAGGTCGAGCCAGTCCACGGCCATCCGCTCACCGTACCGGGGAGAAGCCAGTAGACGATCAACCAGTCGCCGGTAAGCACCCGGTTTCTGATCGGCAAGAAAGGCCTCTACCTCTTCAAGAGCAGGTGGCAAGCCCGTCAAGTCAAACGTCAAGCGACGAATTAAGTCGACGGGGGAGGCCTCTGAAGCAGGCCGTACACCTGCCTTTTCCATCGCCGCCAGCGTAAAATAATCGATCTCGTTACGTGGCCAGTCGCGCTGTCGCACGACTGGTAAGCTTGGACGTTGCGGGACCCGATAAGACCAGTGATCCGTTGCCGCTTGAGGTTCTTCTGCAGAAGCTACCGAGATGAAGAAAATAACAACCGCGATCACGGTCAGCAAGCCCGCCCGAGGCAGATTGCACTGGCCAAAATCAGACGTTGTTTTCAACATGGTGAGTCTCGTGAACCAAGTTTTCAGCGGGTTACAGGGAGATGCCCGGCTGGCATCTGTCCCCGGTTGTCCTCTATCAATACTCAATTATACGCGACTCCAGGAAGGGACCACGAAAACCATTTCTCTCACCAACCCCTCGGCTTGATCAACTGTTCCTTGCAAACCCGCAAACCGTTGAGATCGGCAGTTCTGGCTGTCGCGCTGACCCGTTTTTTCGACATAACCACCCACTTCGACGCCTCTTTGTCAGCAGGCATTTCGAGCTTGTTTTAAGGTAATCAACGACATCCCCGCGGCCAACCCCAACAGCAAGGCTGCCGATTAATTGCCTGACGGCTTTGCCAGCACCGATGGTTCGTCTCGCCGCTGTTGATTGACGCGCTTCAATAACTCCAGAACCGTCGCTTGGATCTTCGGCTCCGCATTGACTTCCAGGCAACTGGTTCGCGCTCGCCAGGTTGTATAACCACCCAGGGCATGTTGATCGGGAGGAGGAATATATCCTTCACATCCGTTGGCCAATTCGATGGTAAACGTCTGCTTCAAGGGACTTTTGCGCTTGATGTCGAGCCCCGTGGCGGCAAACACTTCATTCGGGATGGCAGCAATTCCCAGGTCACCGATTCGCAATGCTTGCAGCTTCAACTCACGTGTTGGCTTCATTGCGCTGAGGAGCACGGTTTCCCGCGCGTAGACTTCCGGGTTTGATTTAGGTTTTCGGCCAGCGAATGTTCTTACAAGTTCCTTAGCGCGGGCCAGTTCCTCGTCATCTGGCAACCTTACATCCAGGGTAAGTTTCTTCTCCTCCATGACAATCGGGACCCAGTTGTAATAACGAATCGTCTGATAAGCCTTCAAGGCCGCCTGGGAAACTTCCTTCCCTACGGAAAAGCGGTCAAATCCAGTTCGGGGCTGCTTATGGGTATAGTCCTTAAGCCAGGTATCACCACTAGTCGCATTGGCTAACAAGGAGACAAACTTGGGCGTCTTTTGTTTCGCGGCCAGCTGGGCATCAATCTCATTGCAAAAGACACCAAAGTAATCGGCCGAAACAGCTGGCGCACCGACGTAATGGACCGAGTAGGCAGACAGGAGTGCCAGTGGTTTTCCACTGCGCGTTTGAATCGAAACTACCGGTACATCAGGATCCACGGGTCCCGTCGCTCGAATCGCGTTCGGATTATTGTACCCGGGATGCATCTGCGCGCGATCATTCTTCGTACCGCCAAACGGATTCGTAGGAGCAACTCCTGGTTTCATTAGCCAGCGGCGGCAGGCAACGTTCTTCTCATCGCGTCCAAAGGCCCAGCCAATCCGTGCTGGAGCCAGGGCAGC
>JAYGDG010000603.1:0-2935 GCA_046583015.1 Pirellulaceae bacterium
AGGAAAGTGGCAACCAAAAACAAAATAAATAAGTGGCGTCTCATGATTATTCTCCTTTTACTCTAGAATTGGAAAGCAGCACTTAGGCGTCAGGTTCTTTCAAACCATCTCACAAGAGTACAAACACCAGCTTGCCAGCGCAGCCCCGCCAAAACGGCCAGTGATGTCAACTCCGCTGCAGAGGAAAACCACTTTTCCTCCAATTTTCGACTATATTAAGCGAGTCCAGCCTATAGGACTGGTGTTTGCTAAGGTGGTACTGTGCAGTTGCCGTTGACGAGAGAAACAGGTACGCCAAAATGAACCCTAGTGTGACTGTTTTCAACGGATCTGATTTTGCCTTTGCGGCTTACCCTATGACAGACGAATCTCATCTTCACGAACAGGTCCTTGAGCAACTCCGTGATGACGGCGAACCCACGCTGGCAAAGTTGTTTGACGAGCATCGTGAACGTCTGCAACGGATGGTTGCCTTTCGCATCGACAATCGTTTGCACGGTCGGGTCGATCCGGCCGATGTAGTTCAAGAATCCTATCTGGAAGCAGTAAAGCGGATTCCTCACTACCTGGCGAACCCGGCTGTGTCCGTTTTTGTCTGGATACGGTCGATCACAGGCCAAACACTGATCAACGTCCACCGCCGACATTTGAAAGCCAAGAGGCGTGACGCGGGTCGAGAAGTCCGTCGTCGCCCAGGAGGTGCCCCGCAAGCTACTTCCGTTTCACTGGCAGCCCATTTAATCGGTCAGCAAACCTCGCCAAGCCAGGCCGCCATGCGTGCTGAGGCCCTGGCGGGAATCGAACAGGCGCTGGAGCAGATGGATGATATGGATCGTGAAGTCCTGGTCTTAAGGCACTTTGAAGAGCTTACCAACCAGGAAACCGCGGAGACCCTCGGTCTGCAGAAGTCAGCTGCCAGTAACCGGTACATACGCGCTCTGAAACGTCTGCGAGAAATACTCGTCGAAACCCCTGGACTTTCTTTTTCCTAACAGCCACTTCCCAGATCGTTCGCAACTCATGGCTCACGACCCTAGCCAGCAAAACCCCGTCGAAGTTCTGGCCGAAGAATTCGCCCAGCGAATTCGTAGTGGGGAGCATCCGTCCATTACCGATTACGTTAAGCGGTATCCGGATCACGCAGAGGAAATTGAGTCGTTGTTTCCATCCATTGCCATGATGGAACAACTGAAACAGCAAAAACGCGAATCACAAGACCAGCGATCCGTCGCGGTAAAAACTCCAGCCGAGATGCCCAAGCAGCTGGGTGATTTTCGTGTCCTGCGAGAAATTGGCCGCGGCGGAATGGGGATTGTCTATGAAGCGTGGCAACAATCACTGGCTCGACGGGTAGCTATCAAGGTACTGCCTACCGAAGGAATCGGGCGCAGTGAAAAACAGGTCGAACGGTTCTTACGGGAAGCCAAGGCTGCCGGGCGACTGCACCATACCAACATTGTCCCTGTCTTTGGGGTCGGGCAACACGGTGGCATTTACTTCTATGTCATGCAACTGATTGAAGGCTACGGCCTGGATGCATTAATCGAATATCATCAATCGCAACAAGACCCGGCCCTGGCCGAAACCGACGGTGAAATGGTGATGGTGAACACCGAAGTTTCCACGGCTCATCCCCGCACAGCGGCGGTCACCCGCTGGACCAGCGACAACACTCAAACCCACGGCCAGGATAAAAAAGCCTCTCCGGAATTAATTTCTCCCGTTCTCCCAGACGATGCTGCTTCCAGCGCTTCAAATCCACTGGCGCTGGTAACTGATCCGGAAGGTCATCTACAGTTGGGCTGGATTCAAATCGCCAACATTGGCATTCAAGTCGCTGATGCGGTCCATTACGCGCACCGACACGGCATCCTGCACCGTGATATCAAACCGGCCAACCTGCTGCTTGACCAGGAACACAATGTCTGGATTACCGATTTTGGACTGGCCAAGGCAGCCGAGAACAACAACCTGACCCAAACCGGAGACGTGGTGGGAACCTTGCGTTACATGGCCCCCGAGCAGTTTGAAGGGACCAGCAATGCGGTTAGCGAGGTCTACAGCCTGGGAATCACGCTCCACGAACTGGCCACCCTGCAACCCGCCTTTGGGCAGGAAAGTCGCATGGAGTTGATTCGGCAGATCATGGAAGGTTCCGTCCCCTCCTTGCGAAATGTCCGACCAGATATTCCCCGCGACCTGGAAACGATACTTCAAAAAGCCACCGCCCGTGAAGCATCAGAAAGATACGCGACAGCCCAGGACCTGGCTGCTGATTTACAACGCTTCCGCGATGACCGTCCGATCCTGGCACGTCGAAGCACGTCGCTGCAAAAAATGCGACACTGGAGTCGTCGTAATCGAGCCCTGGCAATCAGCGTTTCAGCGGCGGCCTGCCTGCTGGTGATCGCCACGATCACCGCTTCCGTCGGTTATCTTTGGACATCGCGGGCCTATAGTAGCCTCACTGCTCAGCAAGAAAAGACGAAGGACGCCGAGAAAGAGGCTCTTATCCAGCGGGATGAAGCTCGCACGCAGTCCGAACATGCTCAACATAACTTCGAGGTTGCCATGGAAGCCCTGGAACGCATTTTTGCTTCCGTCGGACAGACCCAGGCATCTGGACAGCTGGCTGACTTTGATGATCAGCAATCGTGGGTCTCCATGCCCCAAGCGCCACCGGTCACTCCAAAGGAAGCTCAGCTACTAAAAGACATGTTGACGTTTTATGACCAGTTCATTGTCAGCAATGCTGACGACACGACGCTACAAGTCAAACGAGCCGAAGCACAGCAGCGTGTCGGAAAAATCCAGTTACTGCTGGGAAACACCAAGCCCGCCGAATCAGCATATCGTCATGCCTTGGAAACGTATCGGCAGTTGCACGAAGAATTTCCCGACAACGAGACGTACCCGCTGCAAGCCATCGCGATCA
>JAYGDG010000647.1:0-1779 GCA_046583015.1 Pirellulaceae bacterium
TGTAATTTCCTGCGATCCGGTCCATGACTCTCTCTAGAGTGAACTTCCCAAGCTCTCTACCGGGACCATACAACACACTCAGTGGTATTGAAGATCGGTAAGCTCAATAAAGAAGTCAGCATCGCCTCAGTAATGACAGGTACCATGCCAGCACAAAAGAACGATGGTCTGCCATTTTCGAGTCGGATCAACGTCCTCTTATCGTTCCTGTTCATGGCGGTCAGTGTGCCTTTACTACTGTGGTTGATCGCCTCGGCGGTGGCACCGGGTTGGCGCAGACTCATGTTGCAATCCCCTCTCTGTTGGGGAATCCTGTCAATTAGCGTGGTTCTCGGATTTAGTAACGCAGCCAGTTATTATAGGCGCCTTAAATCCAAACTCACGAGATGAGTTATCGCAACTATCTGGCAGCAGCATCTAAGCGGAGCGACATTTCTTCGATTCCATTGGTATTGGAACGTTAGCGATAACAGGCCCTGACGGTTCTTCTTCGTATCCTGACCGCCGAACCGGTTGCAGGATCGTAAATCTTGGCCCATCATGGTCGGATCCTGCTTGTTCACCGGAGCAAGCAGGCCATTGGGCGTCACACTGAATAGCAACTCGGGAGAACACTTGTCGTGACCACTGAAAAACAACTTATTCGCGTTGGGCACAGTCCAGATCCGGATGATGCTTTTATGTTCTATGCACTTGCCAAGGACAAGATCGACACCGGCAGCTATCAATTCACCCATGAACTGGTCGACATTGAAACTTTAAACCGACGGGCATTTGATGCAGAACTGGAACTGACGGCCGTCAGTATTCACGCCTATGCTCATCTGTCGGACAGCTATGCTCTCTGTGCGTGCGGCGCCAGTATGGGTGATCAGTATGGTCCCATGGTCGTGGCGCGGGAGCCCTGTTCCCTGGAGACGTTGAAGCAGCAAACGATTGCCATACCGGGAACTCTGACCAGCGCCTACCTGGCTTTACGATTGTGTTTACAGACAGATTTCAATTACGTGGTCGTCCCGTTTGACGAGATTATCGAGGTCACGGTGGCAGGAGAATTCGCTGGCCAGCCAGTGGATGCAGGTTTAATCATTCACGAAGGCCAATTGACTTACGCAGACAGCTCGCTGCACTTACTGGTCGATCTTGGTAAGTGGTGGCATGAAGAGACCGGATTACCTTTGCCCTTGGGCGCCAATGCAATCCGCAAGGACCTCGGGGCCGAAGCGATGTCAGAAGTCACCCGGTTACTCAAGCAGAGCATTCAGTTTGGCCTCGATCATCGTCAAGAGGCTCTCGATTATGCGATCGGCTTCGGTCGGGACCTGAATCGAAACCAGGCAGATGAATTTGTTGGCATGTACGTCAATGACTGGACGCTGGATTTTGGTGACCGGGGTCGTCAGGCCGTCACGGAATTACTACAACGAGGCCACCAGTCGGGTGTCATTCCCCAGCAAATCGAACCGGAGTTTATTCCGTAGTCGTCCTCTATACGGTTTCATGTCAGCTTCATGAACAAGTCCTGGCAAACCCAGTTAGATCAGCTCATCGATTCCAATCGAACGACGATGATCGCCTTACGTCGTCAGTTGCACCAATATCCCGAGCCTTCTGGAGAAGAGCAAGAAACCAGCCGCTACCTCTCGCAACAACTCCAGCAAGCTGGTTTCCAGGTTCGGTTCGGCCATAACCAGTGTGGCGTTATCGCCGATGCGGATTATCTCACGGAATCGGTTACTGCTACGCAGCGAGGCCGGATTGCCTTGCGGGCTGATATCG
>JAYGDG010000707.1:0-1966 GCA_046583015.1 Pirellulaceae bacterium
TTGCCAAATCGATTGGTCACCACGCTGAGTGGATCAAGGCCTGCAAGGATGGCTCGCCCACGACTTGCAACTTTGACTATTCCGGCGCCTTGACGGAATCCGTTCTGCTCGGGAATGTCGCCTTCCGAACGGGTAAACCACTCCAGTGGAATGCCAAGACCTTGAAGGCCGCGAACTGTCCGGAAGCTGACAAGTATATCAGCAAAGAGTACCGCTCCGGCTGGGAAGTCGTGTAGGAACGAATTTCAGGCAGTGATTTGCAGTCGTTCTCCAATGAGGCGGAAAGTCCTGCGCCTACTGGCCCTCGATGTACTTCAGCTGGATCTTGGTGTCGCTTAACTTCTTGCCCAGTTGCTCGGCAGCGGCAGTTGTGACAGCGGTCCGCGTCAACTTCAAGTCTCGCAGTGATTTGAGATTTTCCAGGTGGACCAATCCCGCATCGGTGATGGCGGTTGATCCGAGGTGGAGAAACGTTAATTTCGTCATCTCGGCCAGGACGGCCATCCCTTCGTCACTGAGTTGCGTATTATCCAGGTTGAGCCACTCCAGGTTCTTTAAACCGGCCAGGTGTTTGACCCCGGCATCCGTGATGGCAACACGCCACAAGTTCAAGTTCTTCAACTGAGTCATGCCGCTTAAGTGGCTTAAGCCCGCGTCAAAGATCTGGCTGTTCTCACTCAGGTCAAGAACTTCCAGGTTTGGCAGCTTTGCCAGGTGTGCCAGCCCTTGACCGGTGATCTGAGTCTGCGAGATACGCAGCTTCTTTAATTTCGGGAACTGGTCCAGGATGGCCAGCGCCTCGTCACCGACCAGCGTTTTCGCCAGGTACAACTCCTCCAGGTGTTTTGCGTCAGTCAACAGCGCCAGCCCTTCCTCGCTGACCCAGAGAAAATCCAGGAAGAGGGCTTTCAGGTTCGTCATCCTGGCGACGGTTGCCATACCCTCATCATCAACCGTCGTGGCTCCACTCTTCCCGGAGAGTCGCAGTGCACGGAGACTTGTCAATTGACCCAGGTGTGCGATTCCGTCGTTGCTGACCTGGCAGCCTCGCAGGTCCAGGTTACGGAGCGTACTGATCTTCCCCAGGATCAGCAGGCCGTCATCGGTAATACTGGTTTCATTCAAGAGGACGGAACTGAGACGTTTCAACCCCGCCAAGTGCTCGAGCGGGCCATCATCGATCGTGGTGCCACGAAAGTTGACTTCGGTCACAAAGCCGTCACCGTCCCGTTTTAACGAAGTCGCTGCTGCTTCCAGTGCCTCAACCGCGGCCGCTTCATCAGGATCTGCCTGGGGTTTTGCCTGGGGAGAGTTTTGTGTTTTGGAAGCTGGCGTTGGATCTGTTTGTTGATTACATCCGATCAGCAAACTCAATCCCATCACCAGAAGTAAACACGTGCAGCGACCATTCATACCTGGTTCCTTAAAACGAATCTCGGATAACTCTCCCTACTATAAAATCGTTTCGCAACCTTGGCTATTAGGCCTGCTTCACGAAGCGACCTTGAAATGCCATATTACAGCAACGTTGGGAACTCGCCCGCTAATACTAGAGGGGTATTTCTCAAAGGATCTCAACACTCATGGCAACCAACAACACAGCTGATGTCATTGTCATCGGTGGCGGAGTCGCCGGATTGAGTACTGCCATGCAACTGGCCCAGCGTGGCAGCCGAGTCATCGTCATCGAACGCGAACGGCTGGCCAATGGCTCGACGGGTCGAGCGGCCGGGTTGTTGGGACAGTTGCGCGGCACCGAGGCCCACACCCGGATGCTGATGGATGGAGTTGAAATCGTCCGGGAACTTGAAGAACGGGCCGACGTAGAGATCTTTGTACAAACCGGCTCCTTACGGGTCGCTGCCACACCCGAGCGGGCCCAGGAAATCAAAGACCTGGTCGCGATGGGCAAGTCGATCTTCTTCGAGATCGATCACATCGCTCAGGATGAAGTCGCCACCAAGTT
>JAYGDG010000788.1:0-5259 GCA_046583015.1 Pirellulaceae bacterium
AAACGCTGTCGCACCTGACAGCACGCCACAAGTCCAAACCGACACGGCTGGCTCAGCCCCAGCAGTAACTGTCTCGGACGAGACGGCAACGATTCCGCCCAGTGAGCAGTCTGCTAAGAAGGCCAAACAGGACAGGCAGGACTTCCGCCGGAAAACAACACCAGCGCTGGTTTGGTCTGCCGCCGCACTCGGTGTCCTGATGATCACCGTGTTGATCATGTCCAATCTTCCCGAAAAAGAAAAACAAACAGCTGATAACGGCAAATCCAATAAGCCAGCTACGGACAAGCTGCAACCAGTCAAGCCACCGAAAAACGGCAACAAGACATTACCAACAAAAGAGACCGAGCCAACGCAAACCGTCGTCGATGATCCGCAAGGACAACTGCTCTGGGCATCACCAACCCAGGGTGCTCCGTTCAAGCTGACCTTGGTCCCCCCCGCCGGGCAACTTTTCATGCTTATCCGCCCAGCCAGCCTGCTGGACAGTGAACCCGGACAGTTAACACTCAATGCACTGGGACCTCGGTTCAACACGATACGATCTCAATGGGAACAGGAAGCGGGCGTGAAACTGGCAGATATCGAAACCATGGTCATGACGCTGCACGACAATGATGAAGCGTTTCCACGACCATCGTTCGTGATTCACTTAAAGGAAGCTCAGCAACAAGATCAACTGCTGACGGGGTGGGGTAATCCCCAGCAAAGCAAAACGGAAGGCAGCAACTACTTCAAAGGCGACAAATGGTGCTTTTTTGTCCCCAGTGACGGAGACAATCGCACTTTTGTCATGGGGGTTGAGGAAGATGTGCGAGAAGTCGCAACCAACCCAACATCGATTGCACCATTGCGCCGCGAACTGGCCGAACTACTCAAAACAACTGACGATTCTCGGCACTTTACCCTCTTGTTTGCCCCTAATTTTCTCTCCAGCAATCTCTTCCGAGATGGGCGGAAGCTGTTTTTTGGTGACGCAGCCAAAGTCCGAAAACCTCTCGAGTGGCTTATCGGCGAAGATGTCAAAGCAGGTTTGTTGAGTGTGCACTTGGCACAACATTTCTATCTCGAAGCCCGCTTGTCCGGTGGATTAGGCAAAGATAAGTTCACGATGGCGCGAACTTTACGAGAACGAATGGAAAAGATCCCTCAACAAATTGAAGAATACTTCGCGATCTTGAACCCGCCTCCCTACTGGAGATTGCTTGCTAATCGCTATCCTCGGATGGTCCAACACCTGCATCAACAGACACGTATCGGAGTCGAACAGGGCCACGCTATCATCAACGTCGCGATGCAACCCACAGCTGCCCATAACCTTGTACTAGGAGGAGAATTGTGCCTCGTGTCGACTCCAGGTGCCGAAGTGGTTGCCACTAACACCCCCCAAAACGGCCCTCAGTCCATCGACGAGGTACTAACGCACAAGTTTAGTGTCGATATCCCTCAAAACGATCTCGAGTTAGCGGTCAAAGATATCGTTAATGATGTCCGTGACACTCTCTCGTCACTGCCATTTGAATTCAACATTAAGATCATCGGACCAGAACTTAAACTCGAGGGAATTACCCGCAACCAGGCTATCCGAGATTTCAAAGCCACGGACAAACCGTTATCTGAAATCCTGACCGGGATGGTCTCCAAAGCCAATCCCGATCCCTCGGTCAAAGACCCGAGCCAACCAGCTCAAAAACTAGTCTGGGTAATCGCAGACGATCCAGATAAAGCTGGCAACCGGATCATTTTGATCACGACACGAAAAGATGCCGAAGAAGAAAAATATCCGTTACCAAAACCGTTCCAACCAAAATAGCCCGCAATGCCAGTAACAAAACAATACCTGTTTCGCAAGTGTTACCGGCTTCCAGTCGTTTCACGACCCGTTTCCGACGATGAGCTTCTTATCGTCAGCAACTGCCAACTGGCTCACTTCCCTGTTTCCTGTTGCATTTGAGTCGTCGATGATCCCTTTCTCCATTACCTGTACCACCTGCCAGACACGCCTCACTGTAAACAGTGAAGAGGCACTGGGGCAAATCCTTCAATGCCCCAAATGCAACAGCATGGTGGCAGTCCCAAATTCTGCCGATTCAACAAGCGGGCCAGCAGATGCTGCTGAACCACCGGCAACAAGCCACCAAGACCCACCGACTCGTCCCATCTCAGATAGCAGCTCAGAAACGGTCGATCATTATGACTCGAGCGACATCAGTCGCCTGATCGACCATCCGGCCACCTCATCCTCTGCGGACCACCAGGCGTGGGAAGGTCAAATTCCGCCGGAATCCGTGACGGATAAAAACGACGGTGCCCAACCAATGTTACCAACTGACGACTGGTCTTCACCCGGCAGTCGTCAACTCCGGCACCGTGTACTGATCGGTGGATTGATCGCTGTTTGCCTGTTGACAGTTGTCGCGATCTTCTACGTCCTTAGCAACAAGCAAGAAAACCAGCCACCGATTGCTTCACCCAACCCGGCCGGTCACCAGTCTGATCAAACCCCGAATGTGGACCCTGTTCAACCGTCACCGGAAGAAAAAGTCGATCCGGTCGAAGAAGCGAAACCAGTGGAACTACCAGCTGCCGAGGACGAAAAACAAGAAGAAACTAACGATCCACCGAAACCAACAGAACCACCCAAACCAACAGAACCACCCGGACTAACTGCTGAACCAGTCCCCAGTGAAAACGAACAAGCGGAAGCGGCGGAGTTATCACAACTCTTGCAAGAATTTTCTCCCCTCCTGTCAAACACTCCCTTCGACCAGCCCACGGAAAATCAACCTGGTTCCGCCAGTACTTTACCAACTACGAAGCTGCCCAAACCTCCGTTACGTCGTGTCAGCATGAAGAGCTCTCTAAACTTCGCTATTGCTGAGTTCACTATCACTGAACCGATATCGCTCCATACTTTTTTAACCCAGGTTTCGACAATCAGCGGGATCCCGCTGGAAATTGACATGGCAGCACTGGCCAGCCAGAAGGTAACTCTTGACCTCCCTGTGACCCTTGCAACAAAGCAAACAACGGTTCGCCAATTGCTGCAAACTATCTTGCAGCCTCATGGCCTGGGATTTATCGAGTCGGATCAGTCTTTGACCATTAGCTACTTGCCGACAGAAGACGAGAGACTGCAGGACGTGACATATCCGGTAGCAGACCTGGTCTCAGTAGACCAGCAGCAAGCCACCGACCTGGTTAACTGGATTCAATCGCTGATTACCCCGGGCAACTGGGAATCTGCTGATACCGGCTACCAGATAAAACTGCAAGACAATCAATTGCGAATCAAACACTTGCCAGCAGCGCAGTTTCAGGTATTTCGATTATTGGCACGCTTACGCATGGCGCGTAAAATAGATCACCCTGAGCCGGCAGATGAGCGGACCGCGGTCGTCTCCTTGATTCCACGTGTCGAACAAGCCGAGAAGCTGCTGAACGAATCCATCAGTGTCAATGTCACCCGCAGCACACCGTTGCTCGACATCTTCACCAAGATCGAACAAAAACTGGCCGTCAAATTCGTTTTAAACGGTCGCACATTGCGACAAAGTGGCTGGTCAGCACGATCGGATGTCACCCTCGTCACTGACAACGAGACTCTACTACAGTCGCTCGGTGTGCTTCTGACCCCAATGGAATTAACGATCCGTGTGATCGATGCCAACACCCTCGAAATCACCTCGTTGGAAGACGAAGTGGCCCGTCGGGAAATTGAATTCTACCCAGTCAGTCACCTGCTCAAAAAAAATCGCTCTCCGGAACAGCTCATCCAGTTAATCCAGCAAAAGATAGGGACCAGCCGATTTGGCGACGATCAGATCAACCAGCTAATCCTGTTTGATCCAACCAGTAAGTACTTGATGATACGCGAATCCCAGTCAAATCACCGCAAGCTCAGCTACCTGCTCTCTTCCGGGTGATGACTGGTTGCGGGGAATTCTGGCATCCGGATCATTAGTGCAATCAGCTGCCAAGCTGTCGATCCATGGCTTCCGCGATTCGCCGACACTGCTGCATCGTCTCTTCAAACTGCTCAAAGTTGAGGGACTGATACCCGTCACTGAGAGCTTCTTCCGGATTCGGATGCACCTCCAAGATCAAGCCATCGGTACCGGCCGCTATGCTGGCGGCTGCCATATCCGGGACCAGTTCCGTGTGACCGGTTCCATGGCTAGGATCTACAACCACCGGCAAGTGCGTCTTTTGCCGCAAGTAAACAACCGTGGCCAGCGGAAGAGTGAAGCGGGTATGAGATTCGAATGTACGGATACCCCGTTCGCAGAGCATTACCTGCGAATTCCCTTCGTTGAGAATGTATTCAGCTGCCAGCAGTAACTCGTCGATTGTGGCGCTCGCTCCACGCTTTAACAACACGGCCCGATCGGTATTGCCAACCGCTTCCAGGAGCCGGTAATTCTGCATGTTTCGCGCCCCGATTTGCAACACGTCCGCATACTTGGCTACGAGTTCAACTTCATCGGTTGCCATGACTTCGGTAACCACGGCCAAGCCGGTCGCATCGCGCGCATTGGCCAAGAATTGCAACCCTTTTTCTTTTAAACCCTGGAAGCTATAGGGGCTTGTCCGCGGCTTAAAAGCACCGCCACGCAGGGCGGTAGCACCCGATTTCTTGACGGCCTCCGCGGTGGAGAGAATCTGCTCTTCACTCTCTACGCTACAAGGACCAGCAATAACACCAACTGTTCCTGCTCCCACGACCAAGCTGCCCGCTTGAATGCAGGTCGGCTCGGGCTTCACTTCAAGACTGGCAACTTTATAGGGTGCCAGAATCGGCACCACGTCAGCAACTCCCGCGCCGCTGATCAGCGATTCCTTGGTCTGTTCCCGCTTTTCGCCAATGGCTGCAATCACCGTCCGCTCGGTCCCGTGAATAACGTGGGATTTAAGCCCCAGGGACTCCACACGCTGAACGATATGTTGAACTTCCTCGTCCGTCGCACCTTTTTTCATCACAACAATCATCAGTCACAACTCCTGGTTCAGCGAAACATTTGCCGGTCCACTCGTGGCCAGCGAGAGACGGGGCCCCTCTCAGTACGACTATTTCATACAACGACAACAGACACTAACCTTGGCCAGTATGGTGGTCACACGAACTTCATTATGCCCAGACTGCATTTCAGCACAAGAGCGACCGTTGGACCGGCAAAGCATCAACTTGCTGGCCCAACCTGATCATCTCGTCACGATTACAAGTAATCCTCGCGAATGGGATGAAAGACATCCAATGCT
>JAYGDG010000834.1:0-2371 GCA_046583015.1 Pirellulaceae bacterium
GTTCTTGTTAAATGCGAGTGACAACCAAGACGAAAACTCTAACGACAATGTGCTCGTCGTTATCCAGCTTTCCGGCGGCAACGACGGTCTTAATACGATCGTGCCTTTCAAGAATGAGCGGTATTATGCAGCGCGACCGACCTTGGCCATACCCAAAGATCAAGTGTTAAAGCTAAATGACGAACTAGGGCTTCATCCAGCGATGACCGAGCTGTCAAAATTGTATGAAGCTGGTACATTGGCGATCATTCAAGGAGTGGGATATCCCAATCCTAATCGTTCGCATTTCGAATCGATGGATATTTGGCACACCTGCCGCCGCAAGGGAAAACTGCGCGAGGATGGTTGGTTGGGTCGCTATCTAGATACGACCGTTGCATCACCCAGTCGCCAAGGGGCCAGCGATGGGATTGCCGCCTTGCATTTGGGAAAAGAAAAACAACCCCTGGCCTTACAGACGCAGAAAACACCTGTCGCGTCTGTACAATCGCTCAAACAGTTTCGCCTGGCAGGAGGTGGCCTTCGCCAGTTACAGGAAGTGATCGGCATCGCGAAACGAGATCATGATGTGGCGGAAAATTCGCTGCTTGATTTTGTTCAGGACAGTACCCAGTTGGCCCTCAGCGCAACGCAGCGACTGGAAAACGCGACGGGTAACTACAAGACCGAGGTAAAATATCCCGAGACGTCGCTGGCTCAAAAACTGAGTGTGGTTGCGCAGCTCATTCACTCGAACCTGAATACGCGTATTTTCTATGTGACGCTCGATGGTTTCGATACGCATGCCCGCCAGGCCGCCGCGCATGCGGCCTTGTTGAGCCAGTTGGGCAGTGCCCTGCAGGCCTTTATGGAGGACCTGCGGGAACACGGAAATGCTGACCGCGTGTTGACAGTCTGCTTTAGCGAGTTTGGTCGGCGCGTACAGGAAAACGCCAGTGCAGGGACCGATCATGGGGCGGCGGGGCCCATGTTCCTGTTGGGACCGCGTGTGCAAGCCGGACTGCATGGCGATCATCCCGACCTGGAAAACCTGGTACAAGGTGACTTGCAGCACACAATTGATTTTCGACGAGTGTATGCCACGCTACTGGAGCGTTGGCTGGCTTGTCCCAGCCAGCTGATCCTGGGCGAAAAATATCCACCGCTGCCGCTGATTCGCAGCTGAGCATCACGTTGGAACCTCCTGGAGTTTATCAATGTTGATCTTCCGCAAGGCAGCCTGCTGCGGACTCCTGGCTATGCTAGGACCGCTGGTTGGTTGGGCTGCCGACGGGCCGTTTTCTGGACCCCAGGCTGGCGAAAAACTGACGCCTCTGAAAGTTGCACTCGCTTATGGAACTAGCAAAGGGACCGAGATTGACCTGGTCCAGGCAGCGGCTGGCCGGCCGACCTTGCTGGTGCTGGTCCAGGGAGCCAATCGTCCGGCCGCTCGACTGACACGCATTCTCCTAAACTATGCAGAGATGCGCAGCCAGGATGGACTCTATGCGGCCGCCATCTGGCTGGCTGACGATCGTTCGGGCGCCGAGCAGTACTTGCAACAAGCCGTCAGTTGGTGGGGAGTTGGCGTGCCCCTGGGGGTGTCGCTCGACGGGGTGGAAGGACCGGGCGCTTATGGACTCAATCGCAACGTCAACGTGACGGTGCTGGTCGGTGTGAAGGGAGTAGTCACGGCCAACTTTGCCCTCGTTCAACCAAGCGAGAAAGACGCCGTGAAAATCCTGGGGGAAGTGGTCAAGCGAATTGGCGGCCGGGTACCGACGACCGCTGAGGCCCTGTTCTTGAGTGCCCCGACGCGCAAGTTGCCTGAGGCCAAGTTCCAGGTGACGTCGCCAGATGTCAAGTTTCGCCGCCTGGTTTGTGACTTGCTGGCTGCCCCGGAGAAGAAGGCTGCTGAGAAAGCTGCCGTGGCTCTCGAACAGTACGTCGGTGAGGATGCGGCCCTGCGGGCAACGCTCACGCGCGTGGCGATGATGCTCACCCGCGGACGGACCAGGGTGGGTCCGCTGCCAGCGACACCCTACTTGCGCCGATGGATCAAGCCGCCAGCGAGTCGCTAGTCGGAGTCTGATCTGTCGTTCCTTGGCAGCGAAGCGGGTTCGCCCGTGAAGTCTTGCGGGGTATGGGTATCAATGGTGAACGGGAATTGAGCTTGGCCCATTGTTTCATGGCCCTGGCGGCCGAGCTGACGAAACCGTTGGAAAGTGGTCCTCAGGGTAGCCAGGGCACCAGCCAGAAAAGCAAACTGGAGAGAGATCGTTGTCCAGTCAAATTCCTCGTCCCCGGCAACCAAGAGTGCCACCAGCACTCCGCCCATGAACAGGGTGAAGCAACCGACGAGGGCCATCGCGATTCCGAGCAGCCAGCGGGT
>JAYGDG010000848.1:0-4282 GCA_046583015.1 Pirellulaceae bacterium
AGTTTACTGCTGGGCGGAGCGCTACAGGATGGCACCAATTCTTCTGCCAAGGGGGAGCCAGAGACCTCAAGCAAGCAAGTAACCGCTCGTCGCTACCATGAAATCAATCGTGATTTACGCGCCCTGTTACGAGAACAGGCGACCGCCAAAACCCCCGGTAAGCAAACACTGGTGATTCGGAAACTGGTTCGTTTGTATGGTGAGATCTGCCAGCATCCAGACCTGGCAACCAGTGACACGCTAAAATCTTATCGCATCAAGTTACGTGGCCGTTTGCTTCGTATCCAGCAGGAATTAGAACGGGACATTGCCCGGCAAGAGAAGCGGTCTGGGCAATCCGCAGCAGCCGGGATTTCCAGTGCTCGCCTGGCGGATGCGGCTACCAAGGCCATGGCGGACCAGTTGTCACTGATTGGTTATTCCCTTGGGGGTCCGGGCAAGGTCTTCTCTCAGGGCGGTGCCATGGGCCCTCCGGATTACGGTCCGGCCCTGGTTGAACTGATCCAGCGGACGATCGCACCCGGTTTTTGGGATGTCAATGGTGGCCCTGGAACGATTGTCTACTACGCTCCGCTGCGAGCGCTGGTCGTGCGAGCTACCGGCGAAATCCACGGTAATCTGCGCGGGGCTTTAGGTGGCCTGCGACGGGCCGGAAACTGAAACAGGCTAGCAGCAACCGCTCAGCAGGCAACCGACTTGAAGTATTACCGATGGACTTTGCCGAAAAATTCCAGCAGGCGTTAAGCTACGGTGACTTCCTGGATCGTCATGCTTCGCCTGATCAGCGACAACAGTGGGACGACTTCCATCGCTCGATTCAACTAACGACTGCCCAACGAGATTTACTGGCTGGTTTTACCCGTCAACAGCGGGTGCTTTGCCTGGCGGGCAGCTGGTGCGGCGACTGTGTCCGTCAATGTCCGATCTTTGACCATTTCCAACAAGTCAATCCTCTCCTTGAGGTTCGCTACCAGGATCGCGATAACGACCCCGAATTACAAGAATCGCTGAAAATCTGCGGTGGAGCCCGTGTTCCGGTGGTCGTCTTTCTCAGTGAAGACAATTTGCAGGTCGCACGTTACGGCGACCGGACACTCTCTAAGTACCGGCAAATGGCGGCCCATCTCGACGGGGACAAGGAAAGCTCGTCGGTAGCGGAACGAACCAGTGCTGTTGTGCAAGAATGGCTCAACGAGTTTGAGCGGACTCAGTTGCTCTTGAGGACCTCACCTCGACTGCGAGAAAAACACGGGGATTAGCTGGGTGACCTTCCCAGAACTGCCTTCTCTGGTGACAATGGATTTTGACCGTTGCCGGCTCTGGAGCGACAATCCTCGCTCCAGACAATTCCAGAAAGGTTTGAGATTCGTGTCTCCAACTCAGCAAGAGATTGCCAATACCCTGATCGATGACTTCTCGTTCTTTGACGACTGGAAAGAACGCTACTTGTACATCATTGAACTCGGTGGTGGCCTGCCAGAGTTCGAGGAAGCCAACAAGACGGAAGCCCACCGTGTCCAGGGATGCACCAGTAACGCCTGGCTCTTTGCGGAGTCGGATTCGGCCACGTCACTGATCACGTTTCGGGCAGACAGTGATTCCCAGATTGTACGGGGATTGATTGCCATCCTGTTGATGTTCTTTTCTGAGCGATCCCCTGCAGAAATTATTGATTTTGAGGTCACGCCCTGTTTTCATGAAATGTCGCTAGACAAGCATTTAAGCCGCTCACGTTCCAACGGCTTAAACTTCATGATCCAAAAAATGAAGGACCTTGCTGCAAACTGCCAGAATACAAGCGGCTAAGTTCTTGTCTTACGTGGGTAATCATGTCACCAATCACAACCATCTTACTTTACTGTGCTCTGATCATCGCGGCCTCGCTGGCCGGCGGTTTTCTCCCCAACCTGCTGCGGCTCACGCACACCCAGATGCAGGTCTTAATGAGTTTTGTCGGTGGCTTGATGCTAGGCGTTGCCTTACTCTACCTGCTACCCCATGCCATTAATGAACTGGGCTCGGTCGACACCGCCACGATCGCTCTATTAACCGGTCTGCTGGCAATGTTCTTCTTGATTCGGATCTTTCACGTTCACCAGCACGCCAGCCCCGAAGAGACCAGTACCGCAGAAGACCACACTCATGACCCACTGGTCTCGTCCGCCGAAGACTGTCATTTACATCAACATCGATTCAGTTGGATTGGCCTGGCCTTGGGGCTTGGTTTGCACACGATTCTCGATGGTGTTGCGTTAGCGGCCAGTGTGGTCGCTGCCAGCCATGTCGAGAGCGCAGGACTGCTGCTGGGCTTGGGAACGTTTGTCGCCATCCTGCTTCACAAGCCACTGGACGCCCTTTCCATTACCACCGTGATGCGGGCTGGGGGCTGGTCAGCCCGTGCCACGCTGCTGGTCAACCTGGGATTTGCACTAACCTGCCCACTCGGCGCACTGGCCTTTTACCTGGGTACCGGCACTGAACAGGGGACCGAGCAGGTCGCCGTTGGGCTGGCGCTGGGAGCGGCCGCTGGTGTCTTTCTCTGCATCGCTTTAGCAGACATCTTACCGGAATTACGCTTTCACTCGCATGACCGCCTGAAGCTGTCATTAGCACTGCTATTAGGGGTCCTGCTGGCTTATGCGGTCAGCCAATTGGAACCATCTCACTCCCATCATCCCCCGCACAAACATGTCAGCATACCGCTGGAAGCACCCAGCGCAGAGCAGACTGACATCGGCGCAGCTGGACTCGCTCACGCAACCGCAGCCATCCCGTTGAGAGTCACCGCCCCCCCTGCCAGCGACGGGCGTACTGAACAGCTTGGGCTCGATTGGCAAACCTGCGAATCGTGACCGTCACGCCGCCGCGTTGACTTGCTGGTAACTCCTTCAAGATGACAGAGCTCCATTTCTGTGCCAACGCCGTACTGTGAAAAACGTTGGCCTCACGCTTTTTGGGCTGTCCCTGAGGGATCGCAATCTGCGCCACATAGTGCGGATAATTCTTGTATGGATCATCGTAAGGCAACTTACTGAGATAGCGAAACATCCGTTCTTCTAGCTGTTTAAAGTCCGTCCCAAAGTGCTTCCGGAACAAGACCAGGTGTTGGGGAACCAGCCCGCGCTGCAACGCTGGATAATTTCCTTCAAAGGGCCCCAACGGGATCACGTCTTTCCAATAGGCCGTGAATTGATCTCGGCGATTCTTGGCCAGGTAGTTGGTTAAGGCCCAGGCCGAGGCATAGCCGGTCGACGTAAGCCGTTGTGCAGACACGGTTTCCTGAGTCCAATGACCGTCGAAATCTGTTTGACTCTGACCTTTCAGGTACTGTTCCATTTCAAACATCCGCAGGTCGTTCACTTGGCCTGCCCCCTTCCAGCGACTGCCACGGCCCACGCTGGTCGGCGCAAAATACTCGGCCAGCCCCTCGCTGATCCACATCGGCCAACGGGATAATCGTTGCTGAATACCGATGTTGTGCAAGATTTGGTGCACACCCTCATGAGCAATGGTGCTCAAACGCTGCTGCTTGGCAATCTCCGGATTAGTCTCATTGATGCGTGACTGCTCAAACATCACCACCTGGTTGGTCAAGGTGTTGTAGTAGGCGACTACGCCACGTGGCATCCGCTGATAGTTTTGGAATTGCTCGTCGGTACGAAACATCACCACGACCAGGGGAACCTCGGGAGCAACCGTCGCGATACTGCGGTTCTTCGCGTAACCTCGCAAGGCCGGCAACATGCGTCCGAGAATGCGACGCGTTACCGATTCAAACTCATCGCTCGTGTTGTAAATAAAGAGATAATCATCGGTCGTCCTGGTACGAAATCCAGCCAAGGGCCCCCGCTCGGTCATGCGCTTGGCGAGGGTTGTCTTGGACTCGCCAACAAAGGGCCGTTCTGTAAAACGAGTCTTCGTGGCGGGCAATGCAGCCAGTTGCCCTTCCGGAAATAACAGCACCTGGTAGTCACCGATCGTAAGATAAACCTTGGCAACCACTGAGCGACCGGCAGCATCAACCGTCGTTACCCGCTGCCCCGAACCGAGCCGTAGCACCCCTGGCGGGATGTCGAAACCATAAGGCTTGGGATCAACGGTCGTCTGCTCCTGCCCCTGAACCGCTACAGCGGAGCTGCCGAGCAACAAAAACAGCGTCCCGGCTAACCAACTGCACTGTCTCAAGCGTGCTCGAAAATGCGACAAAATACCACTCCTTCCGGGGGGGGTATAGCGTTAGGTCCTTGGGACCCCTGGAAACCTGTCGGGTACCTCTGCCGAA
>JAYGDG010000866.1:0-5471 GCA_046583015.1 Pirellulaceae bacterium
CGGAACGCATGTCCAGGGAGGACCTGGCATGGGGGGTAAACACGACGGTGGAGCGGTCATCACCATGTACCAGCCAGAAAAACTGCAAGTGCGAGTGGATGTTCGTTTTGAGGATCTGCCCCAGGTCCAGCGAGGCCAGCCCGTACAGATTGAGAGTCCGGCGGTCCCAAACCCTCTAAAAGGTACCGTCTTGTTTCTCAGTTCACTGGTCGATATTCAAAAGAACACGCTGGAAGTCAAAGTTGCGATCGAGGCTTCACCCGAAGTGATTAAGCCCGAGATGCTGGTGGACGTCACTTTCCTGGCACCAAAACGCTCCGACACGACCAAGGTATCCTCGGAATCTGTACACCTGTATGTGCCTAAGAACCTGATCCAACAGGACGAGGACGGTGCCTTTGCCTGGGTTGCTGACCAGCAAAGCGGGGTCGCTCGGAAAACACGTGTAGAAACAGGCAGCCGTGGATCGCGAAATTTAATCGAAGTTACCTCGGGTTTAACTGAAACCAGCAAGCTCATTTCATCTCCCGTCGATCAACTCAGAGATCAAATCCGTATTCGCGTGACCGGGGAAAGCCCGGCCTCAACGGATACCAACTCTTCACCGATTAGTCCTTGACCAGGAGGTTTCGCAACATGGCACTGGTGGAAATAAATAACCTCACCAAGCAATACACCAAGGGTGATCAGACGATCACTCCGCTGGAAGATGCTGACCTGCAGGTCCAGGAACATGAGTTCGTTTCACTGATGGGGGCCAGCGGTAGCGGAAAATCGACGCTGCTAAATATGGTTGCCGGTATTGATCGACCGCTTTCTGGCAGCATTGTGATTGATGGAACCGACATCACTCAACTTTCCCGTAGCCGGCTCGCCAACTGGCGAGCACGAAACGTCGGCTATATTTTCCAGACTCACAATTTAATCCCGGTACTGACCGCTTACGAAAACATCGAACTACCACTGCTGCTGCTCCCCTTCTCAACTGCCGAACGGCGCAAACGTGTTGAAGTTGCCCTGCGCGCCATTAATTTAATGGACCGGGCTGACCACTATCCACGACAGCTCTCCGGTGGACAAGAACAGCGCATTGGAATTGGTCGTGCTATCGTGACGGATCCTCGCATCGTGGTAGCCGACGAACCGACGGGTGACCTGGATGCTGACACATCAACTCAAATCCTTAACTTGCTACAACAACTAAACCAGGAACTGGGAACGACCCTATTGATGGTCACTCACGATTCCGACGCCGCTGCCATTGCCTCCCGGCAACTCTACCTGGACCACGGAAAACTGATCGAGCAAACAAACACCACCACAACCGTCGAAACCGCTTAATAGGAATCCCATGTTTAAGTTTTTTCCTTACGTCTTAAAGACACTCTGGCGACACCGGGCACGAACTGCCTTGACAGTTAGCGGATCCGCAGTTGCACTGTTCGTCTTTTGCTTCGTCGGTTCGGTTCAAGAGGGACTTAACCATCTCCAGTCGCAACAAGAAGCAAAGCGATCGCTAATCGTCTTTCAAGCCAATAAGTTTTGTCCGGCAACCAGTAACCTGCCCCAAGACTACGATCGCAAGATTGCAGCAATACCGGGAGTTCGCGAGGTCGTACCGATCAAGGTATTCACCAACAACTGTCGAGCCAGTCTCGACATTGTCGTCTTTTACGGTATTCCTCCGCAGCAACTTCGTAAAGCACGTGACTTCAAACTTGTCACCGGTAGCTGGGGCGAGTTTGAGAAGCACCAGGATGCAGCCATGGTAGGTCAACGCGTGGCCGCTCGCCGTAGCCTTAAGGTTGACGACCGTTTTTCCATCGGTCAACACACGGTCATCGTTGCCGGTATTTACCAGAGCAATAATTCAGCGGAAGAGAACTACATCTATACCCACTTGGACTTCCTGCAACGTGGTGAAATCAATACCGTTGGAACGGTCACCCAATTCGAGGTGCTGCTCAGCACAGACGCCAAACCGCTGGCCGCTTCGCGGGCCATCGATAAGGCGCTCGAAGGTGAAAGCGTGGCAACCGATACCCGTGCCAAGGGAGCCTTCCAGCTTAAAAGCCTGGGTGATTTAACCGACCTGATCCAACTCTCCCACTACCTGGGCTTCGCCTGCGTGGGACTGGTCCTGATCCTGGTTGCCACCACGACACTGATGGCAGTCCAGGACCGGATCCTGGAACATGCTGTTCTTCAAACAATCGGTTTCACACCGATTCGTATCTTCGGTATTGTGTTAACCGAAAGCGTCATCGTCAGTCTGCTGGGTGGCAGCATTGGGGTCTTAGCAGCCATAATTGCCTTGATGACCAGCGGCCTGGCAGTCGGTGCGGAAGCCGTGACCATTGCCTTTACTCCGACCTGGTCACTGGCTTTAAATGGCGTCATCGTTGCTGCCATCACCGGTTTACTGGCTGGTCTGCCACCAGCCTGGCAAGCTGCTCGAACCGAAATTGTACCGGCACTGCGATCTGTCTAAAGAACTGGTTCGCCTACCTGCTACCACCTTGAATCGTCCCCACAGAGAGACTGTTTCTGCTCTAAATCTGCTGGTGGCTGCGGAAACCGGGGGCATCTTCTGGCGGATTCATCCTGATCGGTCAATTTGCCGATACTTAGAACTAGGACCAGGTACATAAAATCTCCTACTTAAAGGAAACTGCCATGAACAAGATGACTTGGATCGCTTTGAGTGTTGTCGCTGCTGTACTTCTTTCCATGGCTGTTTTTTGCCCACTAGCCGGCAAATGCCCAATGCATCTTTTCCAGTAAACAGACGGACCCTTCTACGCGAACGAGCGGACGCTGCCAGCAGCCCATCGATTGCTCTTGCAGCGGCTGGTGAAGATCGAGTAGAAGGGGCGTCACTTGCCGCAATGGACACTCGTCCATTACCTGAGAAAGGAATCTCTGATGTACAACTTGCGTGAACTCAACAAGGATGACTGGGAAGAGATCAACGACTGGAATCTCGGCTGGATCTTCGGCACCGATCTGGACGACTAGTCCGCCAGGTTTCTCTTAAGCTGGCTTCCCCTTCAAGTAACAGGACCACCAGTCAAGTATTTCCTGAAGTCGGTGTATGCGCAAATCGGGTGGCCCTTTTCGGCTCATCCCATGACTGGTCGTAGCCGGGTAGCGCACAAATCGTGCCGGTATCCCTCGACAGTTGAGCGCAGCAAAGACCTGTTCGCTTTGCTCAATATTACAGCGCAGGTCTCCTTCGCTATGAATAATCAGCGTTGGTGTTTGGACTTCACCAAAATAAGCAATCGGGCTTTGTCTCCAGCGCTCATCCGGACGGTCCCAAAAATTACCCGGGAAATACCGATCCGGCTCCAAGGGAAAATCACTATTTCCTGACATGCTGACCAGGTTGCTGACGCAACGATCAGAAATCGCCGCCATGTAGTCATTACTGTGCCCAATCGCCCAGTTGGTCATGTAGCCACCGTAACTGCCACCCATCACGCCAATTCGTGACGGGTTAATGGATGGATGTTTCTGCATGAACCGGGTCACTGCCTGAATGTCTGTCCAGTCGGTGCTTCCCCAGTTTCCCTGGATGGCAGCGCAGTGATCCTGTCCATACCCCTTACTGCCGCGTGGATTCGAGAAAACAACGACGTAACCGGCGGCGGCCAGCACCTGGAATTCGTGAAAGAAGCCAAGTCCGTATTGAGCGTGGGGACCACCATGGATCTGCAGGACCGCCGGATATTCTTTACCAGCACGTGCTCCGGGTGGTTTCATCACCCAGGCCTGGCTGCGATGCCCGTCTGCCGCTTTAATCCAATGCGATTTCGGTGTGGACAGTTCCAACTGCTGCAACAGGGGTCCATTGAGGTCACTCAACTGCCTCAATTCCAGATCGTGACGACGGCACCTGGCCACTGCAATTTCAGGCAAGGTGGTTGAACCACCAACCGTCAACGCCAGACGCCCATCGCCGCTGGAAACATTCCCGGGTGCACAGTCAGGTTGATCAGAAGTACAAAACTCGAGTCGACCACCAGCAACTGGTACGGATGCGATTCGCATCTCACCCTC
This sequence comes from Pirellulaceae bacterium, assembly GCA_046583015.1. Lineage (GTDB taxonomy): Bacteria > Planctomycetota > Planctomycetia > Pirellulales > Pirellulaceae > JAZADA01. Next base: position 4,063 of record JAYGDG010000866.1, read on the forward strand.
TACGCCAATACGACAGAGAATTCGCTTGCCATCGGAACTAAATTCAAACCAGGGCGCAAATTCTGCTTCCGAAGTATCGGTTATTGCAACTGCCAGCAGGCAGTAATCTTCCTGCTCGGTGAGGCTCTTGAGTTTACCTGCCTGAAGATCGTAGAGGAATAGTTCAAGGTTTTCGACGCTGTAAGATTCGTCAGCCCCCTCTCGTCCTGCATAGGCAATAAAACGACCGTCCGCAGACCAGCGAACGCGCGATTTCGGACCTTCGGGAAGCCCGGCAACACGCTTTGACTTGCCCGTCTTGACGTTGATCCGCACCAATTCGTCTCTCCAGAACCGAGGCAACGCTTGCTTATCTCGATTCGTCGAAACGACCAATTCTCGACTATCAGGCGAAAAATCAAAATCCATGAAGCCAATCGTATCCCGATCGTAAATCACTCGCATTTCACCCGATTCGGCGTCCACCAGGTAGAGCTTGTAACGTTGTTCTAGAAAGTAACCATCGCCATCGAGCCGGTACCAGGCACTCTCTGCCACGCGAGGTGGCAAACTCAAACCAGTCTCTTTTCGATTTTTCTCAGCAGCCTTGGTCCAGTCGGGATGTTGTTCTCGAAACACCACTGCCAGTTGCCTGCCGTCAGGGGACCAGCGAAACTGGCCAAGGCTCCCTTCGGGAAAACTGGTCAACTGACTGGCTTCTCCCCCATCGACATCAATCAGGTAGATTTGCGGATGCTCTTCTTCCCGTTCACTGACAAAGGCAATCTGGTGACCCATGGGAGACCAGCGTGGTGAACGGTCTTTCTTGCCACTCGTAAATTGACGCGGTTCACTACCCACCGTTTCAGCCAGCCATAATTGGGTCAGGTAGTTATTCTTGTCACCAACCTGCTTGACGACAAAAACAATCTGGCTTCCAGTTGCTGAAATCTGCGGATCGGAAATTAGCTTGAATTGCTTGATGTCTTCAGCACAGATCCGTCGTCGTGTTCGTTTTGTCCTTCGCTTCTTTGCCATCGTTATTACCTGTCGAGTTTCTTTCGGTTGTTGACGCACAAATGTCCGCCTTTGGCAGGCCATTTACCGAGCTAAGTTGTACCGCAAGTGACGGATCTTCTGAAGATACCCGGAAGGGATACCGGTCCGCTTAAAAACGGCTCCGCGTGCAAGCTCCTTAAGTCTCCCTGGAGAGCTTCCTGAACCCCACACCCGGATCTTTCTCGTTGTCCACGGATGGGTTGCGTGGTACCATGTGAGAGTTGTTTGCCATCGATAAATCCAGTCTCAAAAGAACCGGATTACTATGCCTATCTCCATCGAATGCCCTGCTTGCGACGAGTCTTTTGCAGTGGCCGATAGTGGTGCTGGCAAGAAGGTAGCTTGTCCCCGGTGTGGTAACATCAATCGAA
>JAYGDG010000325.1:0-1763 GCA_046583015.1 Pirellulaceae bacterium
CTGACCGATTGGCTCTATCTATACGCCCTGTCACGCGAGCCGACCGCCGGAGAACAGACCGTCCTATCCAATGTCGTCGATGACAGCCTTAACCCGCTTGCCGTGGAAGACCTGTTGTGGATGGTCTTTATGCTTCCTGAATTTCAAATTATTCGCTAGAACTGCGTTATGCCAAATCAAGAACAACTAGCCCGCCGGATTTTTCTCAAGCAGTTGAGCGTGGCTTCCGCAGCCGCGCTCGCTGGCAGCTCAACGCGCGCTTGGGCTCAGGCAGAAGCAGTCATCCAGCCAACCGCAAAAGCTGACTCCTGCATTTTGATCTGGCTGGCGGGCGGCATGGCCGCACCAGATACCTTTGATCCCAAGCGCTATTTTCCTTTCGAAAAAGGATTAGACGTTGAAAAGATTCTCAGCACCTTCCCGGCCATCGACACTGCCGTTGACAATATCAAGATCACGCAGGGGCTGGAAAATATTGCCAAGATCATGGACCGTGGCACCCTGATCCGATCCGCGGTTCAACCAGATCTTGGGCACATCCTGCATTCCCGTCACCAATATCATTGGCACACTGGCTACGTACCGCCGCTCACCGTGGCGGCGCCGCATCTGGGCGCTTGGATGGCTAAGGTGCTCGGTCCCAAGAACCCCGTAGTCCCACCTTTCATTAATATCGGTCAGCGGCTGGAAGGTGTCGGCGAAAAGGAGGAACTCAAGGCCTTCACCACCGCTGGTTTCTTCGGCTCGGAATTCGGACCGATGAACCTCCCCTATCCAAAAGATGCCGTCCGTTCTGTTCAACCGCCCAAGGGCATGGAAGCTGGTCGTTTCAGCAACCGTTACCGACACTACCGTAAGCTGATCGACCAGAATCCCAATCGACAGCTAATGAGTGATTACCAGCAGCAGTCGATGCTTCGTTCCATGGAAGCGGCCTATCGTCTGCTGCAGTCGAAAGAGAAACATGCATTCGACCTTACCCGTGAATCCAAAGAGTCTTATGACCGCTACAACACTGGCCGTTTCGGTCGTGGTTGTCTCTTGGCGCGACGCCTGGTCGAAGAAGGCGCTCGCTTTGTCGAAGTCACCACGGAATACATCCCCTTCATTCACTGGGACACCCACGAAAACGGTCACTCGACGGTCGCGCGCCTAAAAACGGAAATCGATCGACCTATTTCCCAGTTAATTCTCGACCTGGAAGCCCGAGGGCTGCTCGATCGCACCCTGGTGGTGATCGCCAGTGAGTTCAGTCGTGACATGATGATCGAAGGCGTCCCCGGTTCAACTGCAAAAGACCAGTCGCGTGCCCGCAGCAAGACCCTGGAGGAATCCAAGCACTATGGCCTCCACCGCCACTTCACCGGCGGAACCAGCGTGGCAATGTTTGGAGGTGGCGTCAAGAAAGGCTTCCTCTATGGAAAAACTGCTGAGGAACGCCCGCTGCTGGCGGTTGAAAATCCCGTCTCGGTTGAAGACCTGCACGCCACGGTCTTCAACGCCATGGGCATCAGCCCCAAAACTGCTTACGAAGTTGAAAAACGTCCATTCTTCGCCACCAGGGACGGCCTGGGTAAACCGGTCCTCGATGTGTTCATTTGATAAGTGTTTTTAACGACCCCGAGGAGGGGGTGTTAGGAAAGATGAAGTCGGGGCGACTGGCGATTAGCGGAAACACGAATCTACGCCAGTGTAGCGGCGGTTGAAGAATCAGTTCTTGAAGTACTCGTGTTTCGCATCCCCCGCACTGATCAAGTAGGCGA
>JAYGDG010000384.1:0-2813 GCA_046583015.1 Pirellulaceae bacterium
ATCGCGGCAGCACGGGCTGAAGGTGACCTTTCAGAGAACGCCGAATACCATGCCCAGCGCGAAGCTATGGGCATGTTGCAAGCGAAGATAAACCTGATGCGCAGCGAACTGGCTCGCGCCAGCATTGTCGATCCTTCAAAACTGCCGAAAGACGAAGTCGTCTTTGGTGCCACCGTGACCGTCAAGGATCTCGACTATGGAGACGAAGAACAGTTTACGCTCGTCGGCGCCGGAGATGAGGACTATGATGCCGGCCGTTACTTGATCACTAGCCCCATCGGCCAAGGACTGTTGGGAAAGAAAAAGGGAAACCAGGTCGAGATTGATGTCCCCAAGGGCACGCTTCGTTTCGAAATTATCGATATCTCGTTCGAGAGTGAATAGGTCGTTACCCAGGCTCCTTGTCAACTTGAAGCGCTGATGGCACCCTGTTCTTTCACCAGGAATTCACGACTCACTCCTGCAGGTAGCCGTTGATGGCCTCTAGGGTAACGCCTATGCTCTCGTGAAAGACCTGGTCCGCAGTCCCATCCAGCGGTGTTTCATCACGGTTGACGATGACCACGCGGGCCCCCTGCTCTTGGGCTAGTCCCGGCAAACTGGCTGCTGGCTCAACCAATAGCGTCGAACCGAGTACCAGCAACAGGTCTGCTTCTCGTGCCAGCTTCTTGGCAGACTCCAGCACTTCCGGTTGAAGTGACTGGCCAAACGAAATCGTCGCGTGCTTGAGCATCCCGCCACATTGATCGCAGCTGGGAACCTTATCTGTTTCGAGGAACTGGTTATTCATCGGGCCCGCTTCATAACGCTGGTCGCAGTCCAGGCAGGCGATCTGGCGAGCCGTACCATGCACTTCAATCACCCGGCTGCTGCCAGCCAATTGATGCAAACCATCAATATTCTGCGTGATGACCGCTTGCAAGTTACCAGCAGCTTCCCACTGTGCCAGCAGCGTGTGTCCCAGATTAGGCTGGCTATCGCCGAAATCTCTATGGAGAACGGACTTCTGTCGCCAATATTCATGGCGAGCTTCCTGACTGGCAAGAAAGTCATCGAACAAAACGGGCTGCATTTTGGCCCAGATACCATTGGGGGAACGATAATCTGGTATGCCACTGTCGGTGCTGACACCGGCACCCGTAAAGACAACAGCCCGCTCCGCTGCCTGTAACCACTGGGCAACTTGCTGGTGAGCATCCACCTGGTTTTCTCCCTGGCAGCAAGCCACCTGCCAGCTTCCTACTGGACGATGCTCATGCCATCTACTGATTCTGCCGATGATTTTGTTGGCGTCGTTTTTTCCTTATAACACCAGCCTTCAATATACTCGATGACCTCTCCTCAGCCATCCAACAGCCCTGATTCAGCAGCCCCCTGCATTCGGAATGCTCAGCGCAAGGACGTTCCTGCAATCTTGGAGATCATCGAACCTTATATCCAGCAGCACATCCTGATACCCCGCAACGCAGAGGACCTGGAAAAGCTGATACCTCATGGTTTTGTCTCTGAGGATGCGGGTAAGGTTGTTGGTTTTGTGGCCCTTGAAATCTACTCCAGCAAACTGGCGGAAGTCCAGTGCCTGGCTGTCCGGGAAGACTATCAGCAGCACGGGCTTGGCAAACAACTGGTAGAAGCATGTGTAGAGCGGGCGCGCGACGAACAGGTCTTTGAACTGTTGGCGATTACATCTTCCGACTCTTTCCTTCTCTCCTGTGGCTTCGATTATTCGCTGCCGGACCAGCGGCGGGCACTGTTTCTGCGAACCGGCAGCCAACGAAAGCAAGGGGATTAGTCCAGTTCCGCACGACGAAAACGCCCGTTTACACTTCTGGCAACAACCAGGGTTTGCGGTACTCGGGACGAGTTCGCAAGCGATTGGCTTCTTCGTCATCCACAAATAACTCGGTTACCGGATCCAATTCCACTTGCCGTCCCAACTTCCAGGCAACGTTGCCACCGTGACAGAGCAGCGAAGTAGGATGGCCAACAGTTTCCAGGTCAGCATTTGGCTTGCGACGGGTTTTGACACAATCAAGAAAATTTCGAATGTGGCTGACCCCATCGTTATTGCCTGATCCTTCTTTGACCAGCTTGTTCTTGGCGCCAAAAGCTCGCCAGCGTCGATTACCCAGCACCATATATCCCTGGTCACCATAGATAACTGCGCCTTCGCCTTCGTCGTAGTAGTTATAAGGAGTCCAGATGCGCATTTCATAAGTCAGGATCTTACCGGCCTTACCCGGTTCGCCTGAATACTGGTAATTGATCTGGTAGGTGTCCGGCCACTGTTGCATGTCATCAAAATACCACTTGCCTCCTAAGGCAGATATCTTGGTTGGAACCGTCAACGGTGCTTCGCCCTGTGCTTCCACCGCTGCGCTCAAGGCCCACCTGGCAAAATCGAGTCGATGGACGCCATCGTTACCAAGATCTCCACTCCCGTAATCAAAAAACCATCTCCAATGACCGTGAAAACGACGCGGATTAAAAGGCTTTTTGGGAGCTGGTCCTAACCACATGTCATAATTCACACCATCCGGTGGCGCACTATCCGGCGGGTAACCAATGGCACCCTGGCGAGTACTTTCCCGCGCCTTGGCGACCAGTACTTTGCCGAGTGCCCCCGTACGGATGTAATCAATCGCGGCGAGGAAATGTTCACCACTACGTGCCTGAGTTCCCATTTGTACGATTCGCTTGTGTTTTCGCATGGCAGCTACCATGCGTTGCCCCTCAAGCATGTTGTGCCCGTCGGGTTTCTCCACGTAGACATCTTTGCCGGCCTGGCAAGCCATGATCGTTGGAATTGCATG
>JAYGDG010000410.1:0-9469 GCA_046583015.1 Pirellulaceae bacterium
GCAAGGCAGCCAGTTGCCCATCCGGAAATAACAGAACCTGGTAGTCACCGATCGTAAGATAAACCTTGGCAACCACTGAGCGACCGGCAGCATCAACCGTCGTTACCCGCTGTCCCGAACCGAGCTGTAGAACTCCTGCCGGGATGTCAAAACCATACGGCTTGGGATCAACGGTCGTCTGCTCCTGACCCTGGACCGCGACAAAGGAGCTGCCGAGCGACAAAAACAGCGTTCCAACTAACCAACTGCACTGTCTCAAGCGTGCTCGAAAATGCGACAAAATACCACTCCTTCCGGGGGGGGTATAGCGTTAGGTCCTTGGGACCCCTGGAAACCTGTCGGGTACCTCTGCCGAACGATAAAAGAGCTACAATCAGAAGAAAAGGTAAACCAGCCTATAAAATACCTATTTTTCCTGGTTTCAAAAACGAAACGTTTGGAACCTTGAATTGTTCAATCATAATAGCGTATGGGTAGTTCTAGCGCAAGGATGGAGTCGTTGTGCAATGATACCAAGGAAAGGGCTACCGGCCAGAAAACTAACTGTTGATCGCAAACCTCGACTCTGCGATACTTTAGGACAATACTTATGCCCTCACAGGCAAGCCATTGAGTGGCTCATCTGGGGACTGCCCCAGGCGGACACTTGGCGGCAAATTCAGCCTCTTCGCGGCATAACTGCCGGTGGAGTTTTGACAAGGAGTACTGACAAGATGACACGGATCACTAGCTTTCGTTTTGCCCTCTGGATGTTGCTGTTACTGGTAGCCGCTCCGTTGTTGGGTTGGTATCAGTCAGCATCCGCAGCCGACCCTAAATTTGTCGGTGTGCTGGCTTTAGCCGTGGAAGAGGAGGGTGCGAAACGCCTGAATCTTTCCGAGGAGACGCTGCAAAAGCTACTGGCCTTCATTGACGAGCGCGAGGAGAAGGCGGTCAATCTGGTTCAACAGATTCGTACCCTGCCGGAAGCGGAGCAGGAAGCAAGACTACGACCATTCCGCGAAGAGTCTGAAAACTTGGCCGTCCAGTTATTGACCGTCCCACAGCGAGAAATTTTTAACCAGATGCGACTGGCGAGTCGTGGCTTAGATGCTTTGACTGATCCCCAGGTAACGGCAGTTTTGACGCTCACGAAGGAACAGCAAGAGTCGGTTAAAACCCTACTGGCGCAGCGTAGCGAAGCATTAACCCAAGGGGACAAGGACCAGCAAGCTGCGGTCAAGACACAGTTTCAGCAGCGAATCCTCGCTGTCCTGACTGCCGAGCAACGGACTCGCTGGGAAAAACTGGCCGGCGTAAAGCTGGCTGACCAGGTGGTGAAAAATGACCCCCAGGACCCCAAAGACGAACCCAAAGAGGAAGCGACCGATACCGCTGAAGCAACAGCGGTTCCGACGCGTCGCGTCGGAACTGACGGAAAAATCCAGGTGCGATTCAATTTCCGCTATGCTCCCTGGAAAGAAGTACTCGACTGGTTCGCCGAACAGGCGGAGTTGTCCTTGCAAATGGATTACCCATTGCAGGGAACATTCAATTACATCGACAAGAATTATTACAACCCCGATCAGGCGATTGACGTGATGAACGGTGTTTTGCTCACCAAGGGATTTACGCTGATTCGCCGACAACAACAGCTGCTGATGGTCAACCTGGAAGACGAAGTTCCGGATGTTTGGGTAGAGTTTGTCACCCTGGAAGATCTAGACAAGCGCGGCCACTACGAACTGGTCAAATGCCTGTTTCAACTCGACAAAATGACTGCCGAAGAGGCCCAGACAGATCTCCAGCAGTTGATGGGACCACACGGAAAAATCATGGTCTTTCCCGCTGCCAAACAGATCATGGTGCAGGAGACTGGTGGCCAACTTCGTCGCATCCGAGCGATGATTGAGTCTGTGGAAAAACCGCGTCAGACGGTCGCCGAACCGGTAACCGAATACGTCTTGAAGTTCGTTACTGCGGAATCCATTCTCCCGGTAGCCCGTGTCTTGATGGGGCTAAACGAAGAAGAGAACCGGGGCGATGAAATCAGCATGGCGGTGGACCCGCTGGGTACGCGGATCTTTGCGACCGGCAGTGAAGAGAATCTGGCTATTCTGAAAGACCTCATCACTCGCTTGGATATCGATCCAGGTTCGACCACCAGCACCCAGGCGCCAACCGAACAGCCGCAGTTGATGACCCATCCGATTCAAGTGGCTGATCCCGAGACAACCTACCAGGTCCTGCAGACCCTGCTGCAGGGCTTACCGGACATTAACATGACGCTCGACGCCAGCACGAACAAGATTATTGCTCGTGCACCACCCTCGGCTCAACGCATTATCCAGGAGACGATCCGCGAATTGGAAGGTGAAGTGCCGCAGTTTGAAATCATCTCGCTGAAAACGCTCGACCCGACGGTGGCCTTGGCCATGATTGGCAACATGTTTGGTGGCGATCCGGAAGCGGAAAACCCTGATGGTCCCAAGGTCACGGCCGACCCTGTAACGATGAAGTTATTTGTCCGTGCCAAGCAGTCGGAAATCGATTCCATCCAGCAAATGATTACACGCCTGGAAACGGAAAACAGCGCTGCTAACGGTGGCAACTTACGGCTCCTGCCCTACACCGGTGGCAGCGCCCTGGAAGCCGTTCAGCGTGCCGAAAGGTTCTGGACCGGTGACAACCAGATTCGCATTGTAACCCCACTGGAAAGCGAGGATTCCTCTCTCTTTGAACTGCGAGAAACGACTCCCGAACCAGTGCCTGAGGAGAAGCCACGGAAGCCAGCAGCGGAACCCGAAAGCCAGCGTGATACGCAGCTTTCGCCTCCGGCAAACCGGTCGAAAGCCGTAAGTTCTGAGACGCCGCTAGAGAAGAAAACAAAGCCCTCTGACAAGACAACCCAGATCCCTGCTGGCGTTCATTTTGTCAGTCAACTACAGGCTCCTGCAAAGAAGCCTGCCCAGGCACCAGCCGCTCAGCAAGCCCCTCAAGAGCCGTCCAAGGGTGGAGAAAAACCCAAGAATCCAGAAATCCGGGTGGAAATGACACCCAACGGCATCCTGGTTTACTGTGAGGACACCGAAGTTCTGGACCGCTTTGAGCAGTTGTTACGACAAATCGCTCCCCCGGCATCAATGGTTGGCAAGCGGAAAATTACGGTCTTTTACTTGAAGTACATTCAGGCTGACGTCGCCTCGGCAATGGTTCAGCAAGTTCTCAGTGGTGGAGACACGGGCACTGCCGGAGTCGGTACATTGATGTCCGACATGACGAGCAATTTGCTTGGTGGCGGCGGTGGTCTCATGGGAATGCTGTTAGGTGGTGGCGGCGGTGCTGAGCCCAGTACGACGTCCTCCTTCCAGGCTTCTGGAACTGTCAGCATTGTTCCCGACATTCGGCTTAACGCGCTCATCGTACAAGCCAATGCAGAAGACATCGAAACGGTCGAAGGGCTGCTCAAAGTAATCGACAAGGAAAGCAGCGTTACCGACGTTCAGACGAAACGCAAGCCTCGACTGATTCCGGTAATTTACACCTCGGCAGAAAATATCGCAGCGGTCATCAAAGAAGTTTATGCCGACCGTATTTCGGGAGGTTCGAGTCGTGGCGGACAGTCTTCTTCCCGACAACCTCCGCCAGAGGATTTTATGCGTGCTTTGAGGGGCGGTGGACGAGGCGGCAGCAGTGGTGGCAGTAGCCGTGGCGGTCAAGCCAAGGGCACTGTGCCTACCATGTCCGTTGGTGTTGATGTCCAAAGTAATTCGATCGTGGTCTCGGCGAACGACCAACTCTTCTATGAAGTGGAAGACCTGGTACAAACCATCGATCAGGCAGGAACCCAAACCAATGATACAACAGTTGTTCGCACCTTAAAATTCAGCAACCCGGCCATGATCCAGAAGGCACTGACTTCGATCCTGGGCGATTCCATACAAACCTCAACCACGTCTTCCACCGGCAGTTCTCGGACAGGTTCCAGTCGAACTGGCAGTTCCGGCAACTCTGGCCAGGCAAGTGCAGAGGACATGCGTCGTCGGATGGAATTCTTTCAACGACTGCAGCAAGGTGGTGGCGCTGGCCGTGGCGGTTCCACCACCGGTCGAGGAGGATTCGGTGGCAGCACTGGTGGCTCCCGAGGATCCAGTGGAGGAACGCCCAGTCGTGGTAGTGGCGGTAGCAGCAGTCGGGGCGGTAGCAGCAGTCGCGGTAGTGGCGGACGCTAATTCCGGGGAGTTGATAGTCAAGTCCAGACGCCCGTAAGAATCGGCGAAACTGTTGGCTCACTAAGCTGTTTAATAATAGTAGCGCGGTAACCTGATTCAGACGGGTTACGGTTCAAACTGACTTAATTTAACGACGCAAGAAAACAGCATTCAAAGGGGCACAGGAGATGGAAGCCGGTGATATTCTGGTCCGTCGAGGGCTACTTGACCCCGAACAACTTGAAAAGTCACGTCAGGGGGTTGGCGAGGGCACCAATGTCGTTAACGTTGCCATCGACCTGGGCTACGTGGACGAAGAAGTTGCCCTACGTGCGCTGGCTGAAGAAGTTGGGCTGGACTTCATTGACTTAGCACAAGTCGACGTGGACCTGTCGCTGCTGGAAACCTTTCCCACCAAGCTCATCTATCGGCAGTATTTATTTCCCATTGCCCGTAACAACGGACAGTTGCAAGTTGCCACCAGCGACCCGTTCAATCTGTACCCGATCGACGAAGCGAGTGCAGCTACCGGCCTCTCGGTCGTGCCACTGCTGGCCTCGCGGTCTGAAATCGATAAGTTGATCAAGCGGCATCTAGGTGTCGGCAGTGAGACGGTTGACCACCTGCTAGAACAAAAAACAGGTGACGAGGTCGAATTACTCGGCGACATTGAAACCGATGGTTCCGAGTTGTCTGAAATGGCGCAGGAAGCATCGGTCATTCGACTGGTCAACGAAATCCTGCTGGAAGCACTTGAGCTACGAGCCAGTGATGTGCATATCGAAAGCCAGGCCAACGGACTAGCCATCCGCTATCGAATCGACGGCATCTTGCACTCTCAACCCGTACCACCGGAAATCAACCAGTTCCAGGCGGCTATCATCAGCCGTTTGAAGATCATGTCGCGGCTCAACATCGCCGAAAAACGACTCCCTCAAGATGGTCGTATGAAGCTAAAGATTTCCGGACGACAAGTTGACGTACGTGTTTCTATTATTCCCATGATTCATGGCGAAGGCCTGGCCATGCGTTTGTTAGACAAGACGAACATGGTCTTTAGCCTGGAAGGCCTGGGAATGGAACGGAACCTCTATGACACCTTTCATGAGCTAATCAAGCTGCCTCACGGTATCATCCTGGTCACGGGACCAACCGGTTGTGGCAAAACCTCGACGCTCTACAGTGCCCTCCTGGAAATCCGTGACGCCACGACCAAGATCATTACAACGGAAGATCCGGTGGAATACCAGTTGGAAGGGATTAACCAAATCCAGGTTCATAACAAGATAGGCTTCACCTTTGCCCATTCGTTGCGCAGTATTTTGCGTCACGATCCTGACATTGTTCTGATCGGTGAAATCCGAGACTTGGAAACTGCCGAAAACGCCATTCAGGCGTCACTCACGGGCCATCTGGTCTTCAGCACGCTTCATACTAATGACGCACCGACCGCTTTCACTCGAATGACGGACATGGGAGTGGAACCATTCCTGGTGGCCAGCACGGTGGTCGGGGTCATGTCACAACGCCTGGTACGACTCTTGTGCGAAGATTGCAAGGAACCTTACACACCTGATCGCAGCGAATTGCCGGACGATTTCCCCTGGGACTCATTGGACGGCAGACCACTCTACAAGGCGACTGGCTGCCGGAAATGTCGCCAGGTCGGCTACCACGGGCGACTGGGGATTTTTGAATTAATGACAACTAACGATGAAGTACGGACCCTGGCAAACGCACGGTCCAGCAGTTGGGAGATGAGAAAAGCAGCCATTGCAGCGGGCATGCATACCATGCGGATGGACGCTTGGATCAAAGCATTGGACGGTCGCACCTCGGTAGACGAAGTCTACCGAAATACCAGCGACCATTAACCAGCAATGTGCCGGACAGGAAATCGACCAAACTATGCCAGATTACGCCTACACAGCACGCGACATGCAAGGTCAAAAAAGGAACGGCACGATCAGTGCCTCGACCGAGCGTGAAGCAATCAGTCTGCTCTCCGGTCAGTCGCTCTTTCCGATCTCCGTCTCTTCCGACGAAGCGCAACGAACCGTTCATCGAAGTCGGAAGGTCAAGGGACAGGTGATGGCCAGCACCTACGGGCAATTGGCGTCGCTATTGCGGAGCGGTGTGCCGATGCTGCGATCTCTGGCCGTGATCCGTGAACAGGCTTCCAATCCGACGCTCAAGCAAGTGATGGATGACATCTACGTGGCGGTGGAAGATGGCCAGCCGATGGCTGACGCCATGCAATCTTATCCGCGCGTCTTTAGTGAAATGGCGATCAACATGACACGGGCGGGTGCCGAGGGCGGATTTCTCGAAGATGCCCTCGAGCGGGTGGCTCAATTCACCGAGCAGCAAGAAGACCTCAAGAGTCGAACCGTCGGTGCCTTGGCCTATCCGGTCTTTCTCGGCTCTGTCGGCTCGTTGATTGTCGCTGCCTTAGTTATCTTTTTTGTACCCAAGTTTGGCGAACTATTTGAAACCTTACGTGATCGCGGAGAGCTACCGGTTCTCACCGACTGGTTGCTATGGCTTAGTGACACGCTCAACAAATGGTGGCCTCTGCTGTTGTTGCTATTGGCAGCAACCGTTCTGGTCCTGCAAGTCAGGCTTCGTTCGGAAGAGGGTCGGCGTTTCATTGATTACTGGAAAATGCGACTACCGCTAGTTGGCAGTATTTTCCAGAGCCTGGCGGTGGCCCGCTTCTGCCGCGTGCTGGGGACGCTACTTCACAACGGTGTCCCGATCCTGAAGTCCCTGGGAATTAGTCGCGAAGCCGCTGGTAACCGGATGCTTTCCGAAGCAATTGAAGAGGCTTCAGAGAACATTACTTCCGGTGCTTCCTTGTCCCGTCCGCTAGCCGCCAGTGGTTATTTCCCGAAAACCGTTGTGGAAATGATTGCCGTCGCCGAAGAGTCCAACACGCTCGACAGAGTCTTAGTTGAGGTCGCCGACGGCCTGGAAAAACGGACTTCCCGCAGACTGGACCTTGTCGTACGCCTGCTGGAACCGATCATGTTATTGGTACTCGCCGGTGCCGTTCTGCTGGTTGTCATCGCCCTCTTATTACCTGTTATCAAGATGAGTAGTACAATTTAGTTATCACTATTGACGTCTTGCTTGCCGTGGCTCGGACAGTCTCGAGTCACCAAGCCAGTGAGTGATTGCATTATTTTTATGAAATGAAGGAGACGCAAAACATGGCCACACAACGAACACTAAGCCGTGCTCGTTCAAGATCGCGACGTTCCGGTTTTACGCTGATGGAAGTCCTGCTGGTAATGGCGATTCTCGTCATCATGGGAACACTAGTCGTTGCCAACTTCTCGGGAATTCTTTTCAAGAGTAAAGCAAAAAGTGCCAAGATTCAGCTGCAAGCACTTGGTAAGGCACTTGAACTCTACCAAATCGACATGAATGCCTACCCCGACCCTGCCGACGGCCTCATGGCCCTGCAATCACCACCACCCCAAGACACCTTCGGTGGTAGCGCCGAGTGGGGTGGACCTTACCTCAAGAAAGCAGTTCCACCCGATCCCTGGGGCCAGCCATACTACTACCAAACCGACTTTGGTGATTACGACCAGCAGGTCTACACAATCTGGTCCGGTGGCCCCAACATGCAAAACGAAAACGGGGAAGGAGACGACATCGCCGTCTACTCGGACAAGTAGAGGTTACCGGAACCAGCAGTCTTTACCCTCTGGTGAATTATGAACTTACGATCAAATCTACCGTTCTTTTGCAACCGACAGCATCCACGGGTTGATCGCCATGGTTTTACCGTTATGGAATTATTGGTGGTGATGGCCGTGCTGGTCATGGTAGGCGCCCTGTCCGCTCCCAGTTTTGTCGGCTGGGCTGAGAATCAACGGCTCCGCAAGTCTGGCGATATCGTTCGTACTGCCTGGGCACGCGCCCGCATCAAGGCGATGAAAACCGGGGAAACCATTGTCTTTCGCTATGAAATCGGTGGCAATCGCTACCGCGTAGAAGCCTGGCAAACCCCGGGCGAGATGGCTAGTTTCGGCATGACCACTGGGTTTGAAGATGACACTCCGCTGGTGCTTCCAAGTGCCGACGATGGGGATCCGGCGCTGGCCGATTCGGGGGCGACTGCTGCACGTTCGCCTCTCGATGGCGGAACTGGACTGCAATCCGCTCAACAGGTTCTGCCCCATGGCATCATGTTTGTGGGCAGTGAAATAGAAATGGATGAACGGGATTTGTTCATGCGTGAGCAAATGATGGAGAGCACCATGCCGACCAGTTGGTCCTCTCCCATCTTGTTTTATCCAGATGGCAGTGCCTCACAAACCAAGCTACAACTAACCGACAGTAAGGCCAGTCGATTTGTACTCGTTAGCCTGCGAGGCATGACCGGCCTGTCTCGAGTCACAGATATACTCTCCGCAGAGGAGATTACTCCGTGATGAAGTGCTCTTCTGGAAAACAGACGAACCGCAGCGGCTTGACTTTACTGGAAGTCATGATCTCGCTGGCCATCCTGGGAACTTCGCTGACAGCCATCGGCGAATTGATCCGGATTGGTGCCGATGCTGCCGATCGCGCCGCTGAATTGACTACCGCTCAGTTCCTCTGCGACAGCAAGCTGGCAGAAATCAAGAGCGGGGTGCTGCCGGCTGACTCCGTTGGACCGATACCGTTTGAGATTTTTGAGACGGAAGAACCTTGGGAATACATGGTGCTGGTCGATTCCGTTGACGACCAGGGACTGTTGCTGGTGGAAGTGACCGTCAGCCAGCTTCGCGAAGATGGACGTCCACCGGCCATGGTTACCCTGACCACCTGGATGATTGACCCAACCATGGATAGCGAGGCTGATGCGCTGGAAAGCGAGGCAGCCGCCGAGGACGCGGCAGCAGATTCGGGAGGGACCAATGGTTAACAAACCAGGGAGAACATGTCGCCGTGGTCTCACGCTGCTAGAGTTGATGCTCGCGCTCGCCTTGACTTCGCTTGTCATGGCCATCATTGCCATGTCGCTGGATATTTACATGCGAACACTCGATCGTCGCCAGGCGATCATCGAAGAATCTCAGTTAGCCCGGGCCATTTTGAATCAAATCGCCAGCGATTTGCGCAGTTCCGTGCAATATGCTGACCCCGACACAGAAGAGGCGCTCTCCGGCCTGGAAGGGATCGACGTTCTGGGTGCAGCCGGCGACCTGCTGGGCGGCGACCTGTTGGGAGGCCTGTTGGGAGGCGGCGATACGAGTGTCGGCGACATCCTTGAAGATGACACT
>JAYGDG010000488.1:0-2498 GCA_046583015.1 Pirellulaceae bacterium
TCTGCCAGCCGAGCAAGCCAGCACTGTCCGAGACAAACGCCAGCCGCGCACCATTCACGTTCCGGCAGACCATGGCAGAATTCAGCAGGCCATTGACGCTGCCAACGATGGAGATACTGTCCTGGTTGCCCCGGGCGTCTATCGCGAGTCACTGCAGTTGACAGGAAAACAGATTACGCTTGCTTCACGGTTCCTGGTGACTGCTGACAAGAAGGATGTGGAGCGCACGGTGCTCGATGGGAAAGCCACGGGTGAAGAAAAGAATAGCCGCGGGAATACGTTGATTAGGGTAGCCGGAGATGTCGGTCCCAAGACGAGCATTATCGGTATCACCATCAAGAACGGTGACGATGGGATTAGCTGCGCGGCGAAGATCGAAATCGCGCACAACCGGTTTATCAATAACGGGGATGCGATTGATTACGAAGGGGGTGGCGGTCTGTGCCGCCACAATCTCTTTGAGAAGAATCGAGATGATGCGGTTGACCTGGACGGAGCGACTGAAGCCACCATCGAAGATAACCTGATCCTCAACAGTGGAGATGATGGCATTGAAATCCGTTTACACAAATATAGTGGCAAACTGCTCAATATCGTGATTCGTCGCAACCAGATTATTGGCAGTGGTGAAGACGGTATCCAGATTATTGATTACCCGGACAAATCCGATCGTGTCATCCGCATTGAGCGAAACGTGATTGCCAAAACGAAAATGGCAGCACTGGGCTGTATGGCAAACGGGAATACCGGGGAGAACTATGAAGCTGCTGACATTCCGGAACGGATCGAGTTCTTTCATAACACGCTCGTCGACAACCAGTACGGGATCACCGGAGGCGATTCCCTGTTAGCCTTCAACAACGTGATCGTGGGAACCGAGAAGATCGCTCTCAAGGAAGTTGACGGCAATTCGCTGCTGGCGTTCAACCTGCTCTGGGATAACGAGATCGATCAGCAAGGGAGCAATCTCGAGAAAGGCTCGACGATCTTAAAAAACCCACAGCTGACCAAGGACTACCACCTCCCCAAAGGGAGTCCTTGTGTGGATGCTGGCAGCAGTCTCTACAAGCGCGGAGAGACGGTTTTGCTGGAAATACCTCGCTCGGCGTGGCGTGGCCGGGCACCTGACCTGGGAGCCTTTGAGCGGATTCCCTGAAACCGGTTTTCCTGCGCCTTGACAGCTGGCCTTAACGGGACCGAGCCGGTCGAGCCGGTCAGATTTGACTCTTTCTGCTGTTGCCCAGGATTCCCATGTCGTCTAGACTCTCCTGCCCAATTGGTTTGAGTTCCTGAGCGCAAAGGATTGCATTAGGGGTCCCTGGATGAGCGTATCTGTGGTCGTGCCGACCTACAACGAATTGGAGAACGTCCAACTGCTCTACGAAGAACTCGATGCTGTCTTGCAGAAGCTGGACCGGCCATACGAGATCTTGTTTGTTGACGACGGTTCGACCGATGGCACGACGGCCCGGTTGAAAGAGCTGGCCGGGCAAGACCCGCACGTCAAGGTTGTCTGTTTCCGCCGCAATTACGGCCAGACGGCGGCGATGCAAGCGGGCCTGCAAATGGCCCGGCATGACGCCATCGTCACGCTGGACGGTGATTTGCAGAATGATCCCGCAGATATCCCGATGATGCTGGCCAAGCTGGATGAGGGTTACGACCTGGTTCACGGTTGGCGAAAGAAGCGTCAGGACAAATGGCTCAGCCGCAAGCTGCCGTCGAAAATTGCCAACTGGCTGATTTCCAGGACCACCCGCTTCCCCATCCATGACCTGGGTTGCACACTCAAGGTAATACGACGCGAGATCGCCCAGGAACTGGAATTGTACGGGGAAATGCATCGCTTTATTCCGATCCTGGCACACCAGCGAGGCGCTCGTTGTGCGGAAGTGGTGACCCATCATCGGGCCCGGCAGTTTGGCCAGACGAAGTACGGCATTGGTCGCACGTTTCGCGTAGTGCTGGATCTTCTGACGGTCAAGTTCCTGTTGGATTACCTGGCCAGCCCGATGAAGTGCTTTGGCAAGATTGGCTTGTGGTGTATCGCTGCTGGCATGATTTCCGGTTCAGCCACGCTTGCCATGAAGCTGCTTGGTGGCGTCAGCATGCTGGGCAATCCATTGTTGCTAGTGGCGATTCTCTCAATGATGGCCAGTCTGCAGTTCATGGGACTCGGCTTATTGGGAGAAGTGGCCACGCGGATTTACTACGGCAGCCAGCAGAAGCAGCATTACGCGATTCGTGAACTGGTCAATTTCGACGATGATGAAAACCAGATGCGTCTGGCAGCTTAGCGACCGGTGAATCCTGTTCTGCCGTTGTAACCTGCTTTCGTGCAGGGAAATTCCTGGAGAGTTGAGTTGGCTGCTGCTGCCGGAGCGGTGGAATTTGCCGGTTTGACCAACCGCACCCACTGGACCTATACTTCAGGAGTTGACGAGGCCCCTTTTAAGTATCCTGGACGGAGGTGACTTAACGATGAGACGACTGATCCT
>JAYGDG010000526.1:0-12378 GCA_046583015.1 Pirellulaceae bacterium
AACAATCGAAATGCGTTCGGCGATTTTCAAGGTGCGTGTGTGTGTCATGGTCTTTCCTCCCTTGCCTAAATATTCTTGAAAAGCTGGTCATCTTGAGCACTTATGACAAGAACCGCGGTGAAACAGAATTACTAATGGTCGTTGCCTAATTTTTTCTTTTTTCTTTTTTGGGCCCGCTTGCTGGTCCGGTTCTCGATGTAACGGAAGTGAAGGAGTCGTGCTTTGCAACGGCACCGCCAGAAAAACTTCATTTACACCAAAAGGGGGGAGCAAGATGACACAACAACCAGCCATCATTGGACGTCACTCGCGCGCGCTGCGCATCCTCACCTGCCTGCAAGCGGGTCCCGGGTTTAATGCGCAGGAATTAGCGAACCAGATGAGCGTCAGTCGGCGGACTATTTTCCGTGATTTGAACTTAATTCGTGATGCGGGTGTTTCGATTTTTTTTGACTCAACTCACGATGCCTATCGCTTGCATGAGCAGTCGCGCAATGCTCCCGTGCCACGATTCCAGGAAGCGGATCTCATAAAACTGGTTCTCGTTGCCCAGTTGTCATACCTCAACGGATTTGAAGATTATGTTCAGTCGGTGCGCGAGTCTCTGGCGCGCCTGTTAAACGGGTATCCCCAGGAAACCAAATCCCGAATCGCCCGCCTCATCCATGGCTGTTCAATCGTCGATACGGGTGTCTCTTACCAGTCACTTACACGGGAGATGATTAAGGCCGTGTTCCAGGCGATTGCTCAGCAACAGCACATTCGGATGCTCATCGATGGGGAGGAACTCGCTGAATTTGCTTACATTTCCAGAGAAGGATCTGCAGTTTGGACCAAGTTTGCACCCTACCAGGTATTACTGGCAAACAATGGATGGTCCGTCATCGGTCGTTCTTCGCTTCATCGAGGGGTTAAAGAATTCGATGTCAAGGATATCCAGAACATTCAGTATACGGATGATCCGTACGAAATTCCGCGAGGTTTTCGTGGACGCTTGCAGGCCGTGAGGCGCCAAGGATAAATCACGGATGATCCAGCAGCACCTGGCTGGTTCGGACAGGCACTGTTTTGCCAAGCAGTTGGCCCCCGAGAGACCCCCCACTGCCGCGGCAGTGCCTGTCCTCCTTGGTTCAATTCATTCCCCGGGCCAGGGATTCTTCAGGCGTGTTGAAGGTACGCATCCGTGGATAGTCAATGCGCTGCGAAACTGGTCTAATGCTGCGAGTATTGTGAAAAGAATGAATCGAAGTTGCTTCTGGCAGATTGGCCTGTTTCAGGCAGGGATGTTTGATGCCTCCACCATCTCCGACAGATCGTACCTCAGCGGCCCCCGCATCGGTAACTGAACTGGAAGAAGTTCTTAGCAAACCGACTGCTGCCCTTGTTGCAATGATGAGTCGACTCGAGGGGGACCTGGTGCTGTTGGGTGTCGGTGGCAAAATGGGTCCAAGCATGGCCAGGATGGCCAGGCGAGCCATAGATGAGGCGGGCCGCGAGGCACGAGTGATCGGAGTTTCGCGGTTTTCCAATGAGTCAGTACGTGAGCAATTGGAGTCTTGGGGAGTTGAAACGGTTGCCTGTGATTTACTTGATCCGGAGGCGGTGAATAAGCTGCCCTTGGCAGGGAACGTTGTCTACCTGGCGGGCTTCAAATTTGGTGCCAGTCGTGATCCAGGTCGATTGTGGGCGATGAACTGCTTGGCACCGGCTTGGATTAGTCGCCACTACAGAGCGAGTCGAATCGTCGCGTTGTCAACGGGCAATGTGTACCGGCCCGTCTCTGCAGATAGTGGCGGCTCCCGTGAATCGGACGCGCTGGAACCTCATGGGGAATATGCCATGGCGGCCCTGGGAAGAGAACGTACCTTTCAATTCTTCAGTGAGACCAGTGGAACCCCGATGGCACTGTTGCGACTGAATTATGCGCATGACTTGCGGTATGGTGTGTTTGTTGATGTTGCCCAGCAACTGCTGGTCGGGGAGCCAGTGGATATCTCCACGGGGCACGTTAACATCGTCTGGCTGGCGGATGCTAATGCGATGACTTTGAGGGCGCTGGAGCATTGTCGTGCGCCGGCCCAGATCATCAATGTGACGGGTGCGGAGACAGTGAATGTACGAACAGCGGCAGAACAGTTGGCCGTTGCCCTGGGATTGACCGCGGAGTTTGCCGGGGAAGAAGAAGCGACCGCTCTGCTCAGTAATGCAACGGTCGGACAGGAATTACTGGGTGCCCCGGAAGTTCCTGCAGAGCAAGTCATTCGTTGGACAGCGGACTGGGTGGGAAATGATCGGCCACTGCTCAATAAACCAACCAAGTTTCAAGTACGGGATGGACAATATTGAGAGATTCCTGAACAAGGCGGTATAAACGGAGCGTAAGTGAACTTCACGGTTCCAGTCTGTTGGACTGGTGAAGTTGCTGGCAGCAGATTTCCTTTTGACGGGTACCAGACCATGCACCAAAACACCTATATCGAACGAATGATCGATTTAAGCGATCCGGAGGGCAATGTCTTTTTGAACATGAGTTCCGAGGAAGCGGTTGAGGCGGTGGCCAGTGGTGATGCACAGCGTATTGGACAGATTGATGGACAATTCGCCCTGGTTCAGAAACAAGGTAAGCTCGTCCGCATGGCCCGTTCGATCGGACGACCGTTAAGGTATTTCCTTGCCAAGCAAGCGGCTGGACCTTGCCTGGTGGTAGCAGAGAGGATTGATGAGTTAAAAGCATTTCTCGACCAGGAGGGTTTGGGAGATCAGTTTCATCCATCCTATACCCGCATGGTACCGGCACATTACCTCGTTGAATTAGGCTTGATCGGCTGTCCTGACCCGAATCCAACCTATACCCGATTTTTTGATCCGACCCGAAATCACTGGAGCACGGATTTGGATGAAATTGGAGCGGCCTATATTGGTACCCTGGCCGACGAGTGCAACCACTGGTTGGACCGGATCGATAGCGACGAACCACTGGGTGTTCTTTTTTCTGGTGGTATTGATAGTGGTTCGGTCTTCCTGGTTCTCCATCACTTGCTCTTGCAGCGAGGTGAATCACCGGCACGGTTGAAGGCCTTTACGTTGTCGATTCAGGGTGCTTCACCTGACGCGACGCAGGCCGCGCGGTTCTTGGCTGAACTCGACATGTCACTTTTCCTGGAACCAGTCGAAGTAAATACGGAAGAAATTGATTTTCGAGATGCAGTGCGCATTATCGAAGACTACAAGCCGCTTGATGTGCAGTCAGCTACCATGGCCGTGGCGATCTGCCGCGGTATTCGCCAGCGCTATCCGGACTGGAAATACCTGGTTGATGGAGATGGTGGTGATGAAAACCTGAAAGATTATCCGATTGAAGAGAACCCGGAACTAACGATTCGCAGTGTCCTAAATAACTTGATGTTGTATCAGGAGGGATGGGGGGTCGACGCAGTCAAGCACTCACTGACCTATTCCGGTGGGCAGAGTCGCGGTCACGTTCGCACTTATGCCCCGGCTCGAGCGTTCGAATTTTGCGGTTTTAGTCCCTATGCACTGCCGAACGTGATTGCGGTTGCCGAGGGGATTCCGTTTGTGGAGCTAACCGACTGGGACCACCAGCGTTTGTACACGCTCAAAGGTGAGATTGTGAGAAGAGGCATGGAAGCAGTCACCGGAATCAGGATGCCGATTTTTGAGAAACGACGGTTTCAAAATGGAATCGTTAGCGAGAGTTTGTTCCGGGAACTATTTCCCGCGGAAGAAGCGGATTATCGAGCCGTGTTTGCCCAGATGTATTGACCGCTGCCTCGACAGTCGGTGATCTGTACGAGGTCCAGGGGTGCTGCGAACTGCCGTTATGATCAAGAACCTTCCTCATTTCAGCGATGCACAAATCCTGGCCGCCCGTCCCCCCAAGCAGCTTGTTGATCCACGACGTCCCTATGCCTGTTTGCTGGAAGAAGAGTATTCTGCTCGCGGGCAGCTAGAACAGGTAGCGACGATTTTCTTGACGAATCGAGAGTGTCCCTTCCGCTGCCTGATGTGTGACTTGTGGAGAAACACTACAGATGATTCAGTTGCTGAGGGAGACATTCCTGCCCAGATCGACTTCGCCTTCGAAGAACTGGCCATCGAAGCAGCGGTGAAGAGTGGGGCTGTTGCGCAGGTCAAGCTATATAACAGCGGGAACTTTTTTGACGCCCAAGCGATTGCCCGGCAAGACTGGCCAGGGATTGCCGATCGCCTGGTGACCTGCCAAACAACCATCGTCGAAAACCACCCCCGCTTGTGCAACGATGATTGCCTGCAATTTCGAAACAGCCTGCAAGGTGAGTTGGAAATTGCCCTGGGTCTTGAGACCGTGCATCCGGAGATTCTTCCACGGCTCAACAAACAGATGACCTTGATTGACTTTCAGCGGGCAGTTGAATTCCTGCGGGATCATGAAATTAGCGTGCGAGCTTTTATTCTCTTGAAACCTCCCTCACTGGATGAGGAAGAAGGGGTGCAATGGGCAATTCGGTCCCTGGAGTACGCATTTGAAGTCGGTGTGCAGTGTTGTAGTATCATTCCGACCAGGCCAGGCAACGGGATCATGGAACAGTTACAGGACCAGGGGATTTTTCAACCACCGGATGTGCATTCCATGGAACGTGTGCTGGCGGCTGGACTGCAAATGGAACGAGGTCGCGTTTTCATGGATTTGTGGGATGCCGAACAGTTTTGCCCGTGCCCCGAGTGCGGCTCAGCGCGTCTGCAGCGACTGGAGACGATGAATAAGACACAACAGATGTTGCCTGCCGTGGAGTGTTCTCAGCCTGGCTGTGGATAAGGCAGGAATCTAACAGGAAGTGTCGTCACAATGAAATGGACACTCGCTGATCATGCACCATGATGTTGATGTGGTCGTTTTGGGATCCGGTTTTTCCGGGTCACTGCTGGCACAGATTCTTTGCCGTACCGGGCGGTCCGTGGCACTGCTCGACAACCGTGGCCACCCGCGCTTTGCCATTGGGGAATCGTCCACGCCCAGTGCGAATCTCATCTTGAAGCAACTCGCAGACCGTTATGACCTGGAAGGAATCCACCCTCTCTCCAGCTATGGTAGCTGGCAACAGGCTTATCCAGAAATTGGGTGTGGGATCAAGCGAGGTTTTAGCTACTTCAAACATCAGCCAGGAAAAGAATTTCAAACGGGTCCCAATCACGAAAACGAATTGTTGGTAGCTGCCAGCAATGACGATTCCCAGAGCGATACCCACTGGTTTCGCCAGGATGTCGACGCCTTGTTTTGCCAGGCCGCTAGTGATCAGGGTGCTCTCCTGTTGCAGTACGCTGAAACGACACGCATGGATTATGATCCGCTGGCAACGCCGGCCTGGGAGATTGAGGTTACCCATGCCGGTCAGCGGGTCCTGTTACGAGCCGCATTTGTTGTGGATGCCACAGGTGCCGGTGGCGTGTTGCAGCGTTTCCTGAAGATCCCTGACCAGACGGATCAACTCCAGACACGATCGTCGGCACTCTATGCGCACTTTCGACAGGTGAAGCCGTGGCATGATGAATTGTCAAAGGGAAATGACTCGGTCAGCGACCATCCGTTTGACTGTGACCATTCGGCTCAACATCACTTACTGGAAGACTCCTGGTGTTGGTTGCTCCGATTTAACCAGGGGATTACTAGTGTTGGTTTGATGATGGATCAAACACGGTCAAGGGAAACGCCTGGCCCGGTCGAGGAATCATGTTGGCAAGAGATACTGGCGATGTACCCTTCCCTGCAGAGACTGCTGCAAGACGCCACAATTGTTGATCCACCCGGGCGACTTGTGGTGGCAGGTCGTGTGCAGCGCATGTGTGGGCAGGCTGCCGGTGCCCACTGGGCAATGCTGCCCCATACAGCTGGATTTATCGATCCCCTGCACAGCACCGGAATAGCACACACGCTCTCGGGTATCGAGCGACTGGCCGTGATTCTCGATCAACTTTGGGACAGTGATCAACGTGTTACTGCTTTGCACAATTACCATGAGCTACTAATGCAGGAGCTCTCGATGATCGATCGACTGGTTTACGGTTGTTATCGGTCCCTGAATCACTTTCCCTGGTTCGTGAGCTACTCGATGCTCTATTTTGTGGCGGCTATTCGTTATGAACAAAACCGACTCGACCCGGCTCAACAAAGTCACCAGTCGGCGTTCTTGGGAGCTGACGATGCTGACTGGAATCAGACCGTTGATCAGATCCTCCAGCGTTTAGAAACAGGCGTCGAGCGGGGTGAGAATTGCTGGCAAGAGGCGGGGAAATTCGAATCAGAAGTGTGGGAGGCGCTTAAACCATTTGACTCGGTAGGTTTAAGTAGCCCGGAGGTTCAGCACATGTACCCGCACACGGCTCCGTTCTAGGGTTTTATTACTGGAATTCACACTCTTGGCGGTCAAGACAATCTTAACACGGCAAGGATTTCGAGGGTATAATTCCAGTCACCTACCTGGCAATGGCTCGGGCAGTGGTGTTTTCACCGCTAAGACCGCCTGGCTCCAACATAACTTGCCGCCTTAAAACTCGAACGTTGTTATGAATTTGGATTTTGTCTTTAGAGAGCGGACAGCGAAGCACAGGATCTCTTGGAGATGCCTGTGGGTTGTGACGTTAACGGGCTTGCTGGGGCAGGTGATGGCCCGGCCCGTGGCGATGCTGGCAGCGGAGCCACTGCACACGCGAATCGATGCTTCGATTGCAGCAGGGCATCCGGGATCACTGAGTGAATTGGCTAGCGATGCTGAGTTCATTCGGCGTATTTATCTGGATTTACACGGTACGGTGCCGACAACGACCCAAGTACGTTCGTTCTTAGCCGACGAGTCTGCAGACAAACGACCAAAGGTGGTAGATCACTTATTGGCTGATCCGCGTTTTTCTCGATTCATGGCAACGACTTTTGATGTCATGATAATGGAACGTCAGGCTGACAAGCATATCAAGACACCGCAGTGGCGAACTTATCTGTACGAGTCGTTCTTGTCCGGTAAAGGATTGGATCAACTGTCACGTGAGATCTTGTCGGCTGATGGTGTCGACCCCAAACTACGTCCCTCGGTACGGTTCTATCTCGACCGTGAGGGCGAAACGAATCGTTTGACCCGGGATGTTGGCCGTATCTTTTTTGGTATGGATCTGCAGTGTGCTCAATGCCACGATCATCCATTGATTGATGATTACTACCAGGAAGATTACTACGGTATTTTTGCTTTCCTCAATCGCAGCTTTGTCTTTACGGCGAAGGACAAGAAGGTCTTTTTTGCAGAAAAGGCTGAAGGCAATGTTTCCTTCACGTCGGTATTTACAAAAGAGGCTGGTGAATCGGGACCGTGTCTGCCAGCAAGCCAGCCGATCGAGGAACCGGAGTTCAAGAAGGGTGAAGAATACCAGGTTAAACCGGCAAAAAATGTGCGACCGATTCCCAAGTACAGCCGTCGGCAGCAACTGGCTATGTTGGCGACGTCTGGAAAAAACCAGGCCTTCAATCGCAACCTGGCCAATCGACTATGGGCTCACATGATGGGCAAGGGGCTCGTGGAGCCTGTTGATTTGAATCATTCGGACAATCCGGCCGTGAACCCGGAACTGATGGAGGTGCTGTCGAATGAACTGGTAGCCATGAAGTTCGATATTCGCTCATTCTTGCGAGCGTTAGCTTTAAGTGAAACCTATCAGCGTTCGCTGGATATGCCGCAGGGACTTTCGATACCGGCCGAGCAGTCGGCTCAGGAGGTAGCCTCCCTGGAAGCGGATCACAAGCAACGGGTTGCTTCAGCACAAAAACTGTCTGCAGAAATTGAAGAGCTTGCTAAACAACGCTTGCAACAGAAAGAGTCGCTGGCTCCGCTAGCCAAGCAGTTGACCGATCTGGCCAAGCCGTTGGACGCATTGCGAAAAAAAGCTGCTGCTGCGCAGAAAGTTGCCTCGGACAGCAAGCAGCAGTTGACGCTCAAGCAGGAACAATCCGCGGCCTTAGAAGCAGCGGCCAAGTCGACCGAGCAGGCAGCGAAGGCATTTCCGAAGGAAGCTGAATTGCAGAAGGCTGCCGTTACCTTACGTAATCGAGCCAAGCAACTCCAGCAGCAGGTTGTGGCAGCAGAGAAAGACTACCAGCCCAAGAATGCTGCTTCTTTGGCGGCAACCAAGATGCTCTCTGAAAAAGAGCAGACGGCTACAGAGGTGGGCGGGCGAGTGAATCAGTTGAAGGCGAAGATAGCTGAATTAACGGTGCAGATACGCAACACACGGTTTGATTACCAGTCACAAAATCAGCACGTTATGTTGATCGTTGATCGGATCAGCGATATTCGCTTACTGGCCAGCTACGAAGGTTTGGCGACGGCAGCAACCCAGTCCCGGCAGAAGTTTGATCGCACTAGCGCCGAGTTTCGGTCGCTCAATGAAAAGGTAACTACCTTGTCGACGGAGTTGGCGAAACTGGAGACAGCTCTGCAGAGAGCGACCCAAACGAATGCGGCAGTCACCAAGGAGGTTGCCCGGTTGCAGCGTCGACAAATGGTGTTACAGCAATTGGGTCAATTGCTGCCGCAAGTGGCTGGTAACCTGGAAGGTGTTGGTACTCAATTACCCAAAGACCCGGAAGTAATTCAGGTCCAGCAGCAAATCAAACAGCGATTAGAAAAGTTACCCCAGGATGTCCGCCAGGCAGCGAAAGCTTTGACAGAAAATGAAACGCTGGCGACATCGACAGCCCAGCAAATGGTCGAATTGCGTCCGCTTGTTGATACCACTCGCAAGCAACGTGACGAGTTGATGCCAAAGGCAGTCGAACTTAAACAGGAATTTGAGCTGGTTCAAGCCGGCTCGAAGGAATCTGAAGAGAAACGGTTAGCGGTCTACAAACAGCTGGTTGAATCCTGGGAGCGGCGGTTTGCGATTGCTGGTCTGAAACCGATGACTCCGGAGCAATTGGCCTGGAGCATTATGCAAACACTAGGCGTTTGGGAGCGACAGCGGATTGCTTCCCGTGCGGAACTGGACAAGAAAAGTCCACTGAGCGAAGCGGACAAGAAGGATGCGGGCAAGCTGGCCGAACGGAACAAGCAGTTGGAAGCGGCTGTTCACGGAAAGCTGCAGGGAAATGTAGCGGCGTTTGTAAAGTTATTTGGGGCCGGTGCAGGACAACCCCAGGGTGATTTTTTTGCCACGGTAGACCAGGCTTTATTCATGGCCAACGGTGGATTAGTACGGGGTTGGCTAGCTGCCGGTGGAGGGAGTTTATCGGATCGCTTAAATAAACAAACGGATATTCCAGCTTTAACCGAAGAACTTTATATAAGCGTTTTTTCGCGCCGCCCCACGGAAACTGAGGCCCAGGAAGTAGCCCAGTACTTAGAGGATCGAGGAAAGGAGCGCCCTCAGGCAATCCAAGAAATCGTGTGGGCCCTGTTAACGTCTGTCGAATTTCGTTTCAACCATTAGTAGAATAAGTGGGACTGGATCGTTTTAGGAGAAACAACGATGAAGTGTAAATATGCTTGTGGTTCGATGGAGCATGTGTTGGCTCGTCGCCAGTTCCTCGGTGGAGCGGTAGCGGCCACTGGAACCATTGCCGGTGGTCTTGGCTGGTTAACTCAACCGGCTGCAGCTCGGCGACTGCGCAAGGACCAGAAACGGGTCCTGGTCGTCAATATGGCAGGTGGATTGAGTCAACTGGAGAGTTGGGATCCCAAGCCAAAAACGCCTACGGGTGGCCCATTTCGAGCAATCAAGACTACGGTACCTGGCACCGAGTTGTGCGAGCTGTTGCCGTATACAGCCAAGCAAATGCATCTGCTGTCTATCGTCCGCAGTATCAATACGCGGGAGAATGACCATGGTAAGGGCCGTCACATGATGGAGACCGGCCGACGCCCGACACCGGCTGCCCAGTACCCCAAGTTAGGTGCCGTGGTTGCCAAGGCACTGGATGATCGGCAGTCGTCCTTACCAGGCCATATTCTTGTATCCAACGGGGGCGGCGGTGGTCGTAACAACGATGCTGCTTATCTTGGGCCGAAGTATGCGAGTATCACCGTGGGAGGCAAGCCCCCGCAGGACTCAGCGAGACCGGATGGACTGTCCGAAACCATTGACTTGCAGCGCAATAATTTCCGTCGTCGAGTCAATGATCAGTTTCAACTGAGACGACGAACTGCTAAGACGGATGCTTATACCGAGAATTACGAACAGGCCTTGCAACTCATGGACAAGCGAGAGGTTTTTGACGTTAGCAAGGAGTCTGCCAAGGATCACGATCGTTATGGCAAGCATGATTTTGGCAAACACTGCCTGCTGGCTCGGCGACTGCTGGAAAACGATGTTACGTTTGTCCAAGTGACTCACTCGAACTATGACACCCATAACGAGAACTTCAATTTTCACCTGGAGCAACTGGGTGAATTCGACCAACCGTTTGCCACGTTAGTGGCTGATCTGGAAGATCGCGGTTTGCTCGAAAGTACCCTGGTTGTCGTCTTATCAGAATTTGGGCGAACGCCAAAAATCAATCCACGTTATGGCCGTGACCACTGGGGTACCGCCTGGTCGGTTTGTCTTGGTGGAGCCGGCATCCAGCGGGGAGCTGTCATTGGTAAAACCAATGATCACGGAACGGCAGTTGCTGATCGGGAAGTCGATCATGGACATCTCTTTCACACCTACTTGCAAGCGGTTGGATTGGATTCAACGGATACGTTTGATGTGGGAGGACGACCCGTACCGCTGGCAGATCCGGCTTATAAACCGATTGAGGAACTGCTCGTCTAGGCGAGGAACGTTCAACCTGATCACGAAAGAGGTAACTAGTGCCCGTTGCCATATCCGGTCTGGCAGATTTAGCGATTGACCCCAAGGCCGTCCACGTTGCCACTCAATGGAAACATGGCAGGCCGATTATTTCTTGTCGTTTTGATCCGACAGGTGAATACCTGTTTGCCTGTTCCGAGGACAACCTGATTGTTCGCTGGGAAGTTGCTACCGGCAAGAAGGTTGTCATGCCAGGCCATGAGACCTGGGCCCGTGGCATTGCTTTTTCCAAGGACGGGAAGACCGTGGTAACCAGCGGTTATGATGATCGTTTAATCTGGTGGAATGCCCGGGACGAACAGCCCAAGCCGGTGCGAACGGTTGTTGCCCATGACGGGTGGATTCGCTCGATTGCCGTGAGTCCGGATGGAAAATGGCTTGTTAGCGGAGCCAATGATCGCCTGCTCAAGTTGTGGGATCTGCAGGAAGGCAAGCTGATCCGCGAATTTTCAGGGCACGAGAGCCACGTTTACAGCACGCTCTTTCATCCCGATGGACAGCACCTGCTTAGCGGTGACTTGAAGGGCCAGGTCAAGCAGTGGGAAATTTCAAGTGGCAAACTGATTCGCACCTTTGATGGCAAGGCGCTCCATACCTACAACGGTGGCCAGGGTGTCGACTACGGGGGTGTTCGTAGTATGTCGCTTAGTCCAGACAAAAAGTTCCTGGCCTGTGCTGGACTGCACAAGGCTACGAATCCACTGGGGGCAGTCAATGAGCCGCTGGTTATGATTTTTGACTGGGCATCGCAGAAACTCGTTAAGTCGCTGATAGGAACCGGGATCAAGGGAATTGCCTGGCGAGCCATGTATCATCCGAATGGATTCTTGGTGGGAGTGTCCGGTGGTAGCGGGGGTGGTTTTCTCGTGTTTTGGAAGCCCGATCAGGAAAAGGAATTCCATAAGCTTAAGCTGCCCGATACGATTCGTGAAATGGATTTGCATCCCGATGGGATTCAAGTCGCCACGGCCCACTTTGACGGGCATGTGCGGATCTGTAAGCTGGCTCCCAAAGCGACTTGAGCTCGTCGTCAGCCTGGATGAATGGAATCGTTATTGACCTGTTGCAGCAATCACCGGTTAGTATGCGTATTAGTAGTTCGTCGAGGTAGTTTTAACTTCCCCCGCAATCAAGTTGTTCTGAGGAGAAAACAACGATGGGATTTCGGCCGCTATTTTTCCCGGCTGCTTTGTTGATCCTCTTGCTGTTGGAGGCTCCTGCGGCAGTTGCTGTTGATTTGGAGAGTGTCGTTATCCGGAACGTGCCGCACGTTCTGCAAAAACCGGATTTCTGTGGTGAAGCTTGCGCCGAGATGTTCCTGAAGAAACTTGGTTACCCGCAGTGGAACCAGTCCCGGGTGTTTAATGTTTCAGGGCTCGATCCGGTTACCGGTCGCGGCTGCTACACACGGGAACTGGACGCTGCCCTCTCGCGAATCGGCTTTAGCACCGGTTCTGTCTGGTATTCCGTACGGGTCAGGGATGCCACGCGACAACTGGATGCGCTCTTTGCCAGTTTGCATGGGGACTTAAAAGCTGGCATCCC
>JAYGDG010000631.1:0-4980 GCA_046583015.1 Pirellulaceae bacterium
CGTCGCTATCATACGATGTGAGGGTTCTTTTTTCTGGTAAAATAAAGGTCTAGTGGAAGAACATTAGACCAGGACTATCATGCCTCCTCCCACAACACCGCCCGCTTCAATCTCTGCGCAGTTCAAGTGGTTATTGAGCTTACTGCTGGTCATGCACCTGGCTGCTGTGGTGATACCTCCCTTTACCTTTGCCACCCGTACCGGGTACGAATCTTCGCCGCTGGCCAACGTCAGCATGTCCGTTGTACAACCATACTCCAATGCCCTTTTCCTTAACCACGGCTATTTCTTCTTTGCTCCCAGCCCAGGCCCCAGTCACCTGGTCGAATATGATGTCGAGTTTAAAGACGGGGACAAAAAGACTTTTCGCTTTCCCGACCTTCAGTCACAACGGCCACGACTTTTCTACCATCGCCACTTAATGCTTGCCGAGTGGCTTCATGCTAACTACCCGGCGACCAGCATACCTGACTGGGTTCCAGCAGAGGAGCAACGTTTTCAGCAGGAAAACTATCAACGGGTCGTCGAGTCCGTTCGACAACATCTCCAACATCGTCACGGGGCTCAACAGGTCACTTTGCGGAGACTAGAGCATCAGTTGATTGCTCCGGAAGACTACTTAAAAGGCCAACGCAACTTGTCCGCCCCACACCTTTACCAGTCTTTACCGATAGAGCCTGCCTCGGAAAACAGACCCTAGCACGGTCTTATGCCAAGCCCCCTGTGCCTTGATTTCTCGCACCTGGATTGAACCCTCTCAACTCATGAATACGCAACAGCCATCAATCAGTTGGACCGCTCAATGGCGTCATGGCTGGGATACATTTTGGTTTACTCCAACAGCACCTCATACACTGGCACTAATTCGTATTCTCACGGGTGCCATGCTGCTTTACACGCACCTGGTCTGGACGTTGGACCTGGCAGCTTTTCTCGGACCTGACAGCTGGATTTCTACAGACACGTCTCAGTTCCTACAGCAGTACAACTACACGTGGAGCTACCTGTGGTACGTCGATTCTCCAGTCTTACTCTGGACCACGCACCTGGCTGGATTGGGCATCTTTGCCATGTTGACACTGGGACTGTATAGCCGCGTTGTCACGATTCTCTCTTGGTTCATTGCTCTCTCTTATTGTCACCGCCTGGAGGGAGCTTTGTTTGGACTGGATCAGATCAATGTTCTGCTTGTGATGTACTTGATGATCAGTCCAGCGGGCCAGCTCTATTCGATCGATTCCTGGCGCAGGAAGCGACGCAGTGGCAGCAAGGAAGATCCACCTCCGCCATCGATTAGCGCAAACATCGCGACACGGTTAATCCAGCTACACCTCTGCGTGATCTACCTGTTTGGTGGCATCGGCAAGATGCGTGGCGTGGAGTGGTGGGATGGGAGCGCTTCCTGGTTTACCTTGGCAAACCCCGAGTACCAGTCACTGGACATGACCTGGCTGGCTTCGCATTACCTGATACTCTCCGCGATCACTCATCTGACCGTGTTCTGGGAAACCTTTTACTGCCTGCTCATCTGGCCTCGCCTGACAAGGCCGGTGATGCTAGGACTGGCCGTCGTCATCCATGGGGGGATTGCGCTGTGCCTGGGAATGATCACATTTGGCTGTGTGATGCTGATCGCCAACCTGGCCTTTCTCTCGCCAGTAACCACTGACAAGTTCGTAAGTCGATTGCTGCGGGGCAGGGCAGGGGACTCGCCCTAGCAAGCAGGCCGAATTACCCACTTGAGGTTCCCACTTTATCCAATGGC
Organism: Pirellulaceae bacterium; assembly: GCA_046583015.1. GTDB lineage: Bacteria > Planctomycetota > Planctomycetia > Pirellulales > Pirellulaceae > JAZADA01. Next base: position 1,766 of record JAYGDG010000631.1, read on the forward strand.
CCAAACGCTTTCCAGGGCTTATACTAGCCAACTTCCCCTGACCATTCAGGCGGTCCGACCAGAGACGAACCTATGGCAACCATCAAGAGGAGTATTCTTCCGTGATCGAAACTGTCGCCTTAGTCGGTGCCACGGGCGCCGTGGGCAGTATTGTCCGACAACTGCTGGAGCAACGCGATTTCCCGGCAACTCAATTCAAATTCCTCGCTTCCGCCCGTTCTGCTGGACAATCGTTAAGCTTCCGCGGAGAGCAACAAGTCGTACAAGAACTGCGACCCGAGGCCTTTGATGGTGTTGACCTGGTCATTGCCAGCACGCCCGACGACGTAGCCCGGGACTGCCTGCCATGGGCCGTGGAGCGGGGAGCGACGGTCGTTGACGAAAGTGGTGCCTGGCGGATGGATAGCAACGTGCCCCTGGTCGTCCCCGAAGTGAATCCTGAAGCGATCCAGCAACACCAGGGCATCATCGCCAGCCCTAACTGCTCGACGATTCAAATGGTAGTCGCCATGAAACCATTGCACGATGCCGGGACGATACGGCGGGTCGTCGTCAGCATCTACCAGGCAACCAGTGGGGCAGGGGTAGCAGGACAAAAAGAGCTCAACGAGGGAACCAGGGCTTCACTAGCCGGAGAAGATTATGATTACGGGACATTCGCTCACCCGATCGCCTTCAATCTCATCCCTCAAATCGGTTCAGAGAAACATCAAGGCTACACTTCCGAAGAAATGAAGATGGTCTGGGAGACTCACAAAATCTTCAACGACGAATCGATTAACATTTGTCCGACCTGTGTACGAGTCCCGGTGACCAACTGCCATAGCGAGAGCATCCTGGTCGAAACCGAAGAAAAGATTACGGTTTCAGAAGCACAGCAACTCTTCGCAGCAGCTCCAGGAATCTCTCTGATCGACAACCTGGAACTGGGGCAATACCCGATGCCATTGGATTGTTCCGACCAGGACCCGGTTTTTATCGGCCGCATTCGAGAAGATCTGTCATCACCCAAGGGACTCACGTTCTGGTGTGTCAGTGACAACCTGCGTAAAGGAGCAGCAACCAACGCAGTTCAAATTGCGGAATTGCTGGCTAACAACGCCACCACATCCTGACACCGAACGGTTGAACCGGTAACTGGTCATGCGATCCTTCAAGATCACTCTTTGCTACGACGGGGGAGCCTACAATGGCTGGCAATGGCAGGATGGGCAACCCACGATTCAGCAGGCGGTCGAACTGGGAATCGAGCAGGTGACCAGCCATCACGCTCGAGTCACCGGCAGTGGAAGAACGGATGCCGGGGTTCATGCGGCTGGACAGGTGGCCCATTTTCGTGTTGATACGAAACTGACTGCGGAAGTACTCGGACGCGCCATTCACGCCAACACTCCTCACGATATCTACCTGCTTAAATGCGAAGAAACCAGCGATAGTTTCCATGCCATTCGCGATGCTACCGGGAAACAATACCGCTACCTGGTCCAGGACAATGGAGACTTCGACGTCCTGAATCGAAACTATATCTGGCAAGTCCCCCAACTGCTGGACGTGGACTTGATGCAACAGGGCGCAACCTTGCTACAGGGCAGACACGATTTCTCCTGTTTCGAGACAAATGGTTCCCCACGCTCTGATTCGGTACGGACGATTAGTGAATTGTCCGTTGAGCGGGTCAACCAGCATGGATTTAACAGGATCATCTTCTACGTTTATGCCGATGGGTTCTTATATAATATGGTTCGAAATATCGTCGGTTCACTCGTTGACGTGGGACGTGGAGCACATGACTTGGAGTGGCTAGGCAATGTCCTCGCCAGCAAAGACCGTCGACAAGCCGGACCAACGGCTCCGCCTCATTCACTAACTTTAATGCATGTCGATTACGGACCTTCCCACGATCCCAAAGAAGATCCACAAACTGAATGAAAGTTGCACACATTATCACCCGCATGATCGTTGGCGGGGCCCAGGAAAACACGCTCCTGTGTTGCGAAGATCTGATTCAGCATCATGGGGATGATGTATTATTGATTACCGGACCGGCCCTGGGACCCGAAGGCGATCTCTTGCAACCGCCGCGCAAGGTCTCAGTTCCCACGGAAATCATCCCCAGCTTGCGACGATCCATCCATCCCTGGCGAGACTGGAGAGCCTATCGGGCACTAAAAAAAACTCTCCGGGATTTCCAACCAGAGGTAGTTCATACGCACAGCGCCAAGGGTGGCTTCCTGGGTCGGTTGGCAGCCTGGTCGCTAAAGATTCCAGCCATCATACATACCATCCATGGCGCACCCTTTCATCCATACCAGGGCAGGGTGACTCGCTCGTTTTTTCGCCGTTGCGAACGCTACGCAGCCCGCAGATGCCATGCACTGGTTAGCGTGGCAGATGCCATGACGCAACAACTGGTCGAAGCTGGCGTGGCTCCAGCCGATAAGTTCCAGACGGTCTACAGTGGCATGGAAATCGAGCCCTTTCTGCAGGCGCATGAAAACCGCCAGCAGCTGCGAGAAAAACTCGGCTTCCAACAGGACCACGTCGTGGTGGGTAAGATCGCTCGCCTCTTTCACCTCAAAGGACATAAGTACCTCATACAGGCGGCCCGGCAGGTAACACGCGAACATCCGCAAATACGATTTCTATTGATCGGCGACGGTCTACTGCGAACAAGATTAGAAGCCGATATTCAGCAAGCTGGGCTCGAGTCCTTCTTTCATTTCACCGGCCTGGTGACTCCAGCAGAAATTCCGTCGCTGATTGGAGCCATGGATATGCTAGTCCATACAAGCTTGCGAGAAGGCCTGGCACGGGCCTTGCCACAAGCATTGCTGGCGGGAAAACCGGTCATCAGCTATGACGTCGATGGGGCTCGTGAAGTTGTCCTGCCCGACCAAACTGGCCTGCTGCTGGCTCCGCAAAGCGTCCAACCCCTGGCAGCTGCCATTGGTCAGTTGGCCAGTGACCCACAGCGTCGAGAACAGCTGGGAGCAGCAGGGCGGCAACTTTGCCAACTGACCTTTTGCCACCAACAAATGACCCGCCAACTGCGTGAATTGTATCAACAAGTTCTCAACCGCTGAGAACAGCATGGAACAGCCGTTTCCGGACGCTCTTCCGGACTTCCAGCCATTGCGTTAGACTGAATAACTGAGCATCCGAGTAACGCTAACAGCGGGTAAAATTCGTGGTCGGTAGTCGAAATTTCCTCGGGC
>JAYGDG010000650.1:0-2452 GCA_046583015.1 Pirellulaceae bacterium
TCGGCCACCTGGGGCCTGGCTGCCTTGACCCGTTCGACGTCAATTGGGATCTGCAGAATCGTCCCGAGGAACTGGACGATTCCCTGGATTTGGGCATTCCAGGGTTGGGCAACCGAATCGAGTGCAGTTTCCTTCATGGCATTTGTGGCATTGACGTTTGCATCGTTTTTGAGCAGCAGTTCAACGATCTTGACCTGTCCAAGAAACGCAGCCCCGTGCAAAGCCACGCTACCGTCCCTGTTCTTCGCGTTAACATTTCCCCCCTTGCTGATGATGAGCCGGGCCGCTTCCAACTGGCCGGCCATGCTCGCCCAGGCCAGCGGGGTAACTCCCAGCCTGGGATCCAGTGCATTCACGTCACTGCCGTTGGAGATCTGTTGCTTGAGGGCTGCAATGTCGCCTGTCTTGGCAGCGTTCCAGACGTCACCCTTGGGTTGCTGGACCACAGCACTGCCCAGTTTGCTACCGTTGCTGCGAAGGAATTCGGCTACCTTGGGCCTGCCGACTTTCATCTTCGCCCGGTCGAACTTGATCCCAACGGCGGTCTCCAGGAAGGAAACAAATCCTTCCAGTTCCGGGCTCCAGGGGCCCGAGGCGCTGTTGAGAGGGGTTTCGCCCTGTCGATTCTTGATGTTGACGTTGGCTCCATGTTTCACGAGCAGTTGAGCGATGTCCAGCCGGCCGGTGAAAGACACGGCATGCAAGGCCGTGTTACCGTCGTTGTTTTGGGAATTAACATTGGCCCCTTTTTCGAGCAGGAAGGCAACGGCTTCCTGGTGTCCTGCCAGGGCGGCATTGTCCAAGGCGGCACCTCCATTGCCATCGCGGGCGTTGACATCCTGCTTTGCCAGATGTTGCCCAATGAGTTTAAGGTCTCCTTTCCTGGCTGCTGCCCAGAGGGTGTCATTGTTCCTGGGTGCTCCGATCACCGGTGGCGGGGCCGGCGCGCTTGTCCAGAGGGGCATCTCGTCACTAATTTCCTTGAGAATATCGGCTCGACGGGATGGAATAAAGCGGCGGATTTCTCCCCGCGGCATGGCTCGCTTTTGGGCGGGAGTCAGGTGTGGTTCGATCATGGCCTGGGCACGGTCCACTTCCGCCAGCAGTGCCTTTTCGTCCCAATGCTTGTCGAGCAGCTCTTGTATGGTCTTCGCGTAACGGGCTCGGGCACTGGGCAACTGGTAGAGTCGGTGGGCAATCCGCCCCATGGTTTTCACCGAAACCGGAGCCCGGCGATCGACTCGCAATTTGCTGAATTTCTCGAAGAGAGCATCTGCACCCCAGGGTAAAAAGTGAAACTTGTCGGTTTCCGGGTTCAGGTACACGAAGAAGTTATTGCGGTTACCGGAGTACCCGTCCCAGAAGCCGAGCAGTCCTTCCACGGCCCAGAATCTATAGAAGGCGTCCAGGTCAACCAGCTCGCCAATCGCTTTCTCAAAATTGAACTCATTGGTCTCGACTTCAACCACAAGCAACATGTCGGTGCTTCCGGCCGAGATATTCATGGCATGAACTGCCAGGACATTTTTCCCCTGGACCAGCTTGTCCCGGTGATTGGAGATATTGAACACCTCGAATTGCGTTGCCGACGGATCACCATGGCCGGCAGTGGCCCGGGAATTCCATTGAAGTTGTGATGGTGCATTGGCCGCAGCTACCCGGTGTCCGTTGAGGTAGGCAACGAAACCGTCGTCGTATTTCATGCGCAGGTTCAGTTGGCCCGACGCAACCTGCTTAAGGTCACTAATCTCGAAGGGGAAACGGAGGTAGAGAGAGGTTTGTTTGTTGTGCAACTCCTCTTTGAAATCGAATGATTCGCTGATCAGGTCCTGGAACCCGGTCTGGACTTCAAAGCCGGCTCCGTTTTGGCCGCTGGTCCAACTGGAGTCATCGAAACCAGGCTTGGTCCACAACTGGTAGTGCTCTTGCCTGGCAGCTGTCAGCTGATCGCGGGCCGTTTGCAGTTCCGGCGCGACGCTAAAATAATAATCGCTAATGGTCTGTTTCTGAGCCTCGTCACGTTCCTGGAGAGGAACTTTCAGGACCACGAACAGGCTGGCCGGCAAGGACTGCTGCTGGGTGTTGAAATAAATCCCTGATTCCCCAGCTCCATTAACGATTTTGATCAGCAGTTGGTTCTCGCCGGCCACCAACGTCAGTTCAACTTCGTCACGGCCCTGGTCGATGCCGCGCTGAATCCTGTTTTCGAACTGGGGCTTGCCATTGAGCCAGACTTTGATGGCGTCATCACTACCGAGAGAAACAGCGAGCTTCCTCGCTGTCAGCGTGGTAATGGTGCGGAAAAAATACCTAGCTGCATTCGGTTGGCCACCCAGTCGCAGAGGTCTGCCGTCAACCAGCCGTCTTGGCCTGGCCCAGGAGAGCGTCCTCTCACCCCATTTATAGGTTGCTGCCAGATCAACCTGCTTTTGTTCCGGTGGAAAGGGCTTAT
>JAYGDG010000778.1:0-2555 GCA_046583015.1 Pirellulaceae bacterium
TCGGCCTGTTCGTCGAAAGCGCTATCAAAACTGAGCGTATAGTTAAATCCACTGCAACCACCGCCAGCTACGCCAATACGAAGAAACATATCGTCTTCGAACTTTTGTTCTACTCGAACGCGTCTGACTTCTTCCGCGGCTTTTTCCGTGATCACGATGGCCATTGACATAACTCCTGTCGATTTAACTCAAAAGGCACAGCTTACTATGCATTAAACTACCTCTTATCGTACACAACGCCAAGTCATTCGACTAGGTCGTTTCCAGGATACTACTCCCCCCCACTCGGCAAAAAACAAGCGGCCTATCCGTCTTTTAGCTGCCGTAACCGTTTTACGGCCTGACAAACGGCTTCGACCGCAAAGTCAACCTCAGCTTCGGTAGTAAAACGCCCCAATCCAAAGCGCAAGCTGGCCCTCGTTAAATCATCGCTCAAGCCAATGGCTCGTAGGACATGGCTTGGCTCCGGGTTCGCCGACGTGCAAGCACTACCGCTGGAGACTGCCAGTTCTTTCATGCTCATCAAGAGTGCTTCTCCATCCACACCCTCGAAACTGCAGTTGAGATTCTGCGGCAAGCGATTGACGCGGTCCTTTAGTGCTGGCCCATTGAGTGTAACGTTCTCCACAGCTGCCTGCAGTTCCGCAAAGAGGCGATCACGCAATGCCCCGAGTCGTTCGGATTCAGCAGTCATTTCGTCTTCGGCAAGTTCCAGGGCCCGGCTCATACCCACAATCCCAGCTGAATTGAGCGTACCGCTGCGGAGACCATTTTGTTGCCCGCCACCTTCGATGATTGGTTCCAAACGAATCAACCGTGGACGTCGGCGTACGTACAACAAGCCGCACCCTTTGGGACCATAAAACTTGTGGGCACTGGCACTGAGCAGATCCACACCCAGTGTTTCGACATCAATGGGAATACGCCCCATGGCCTGCGTGGCATCGGTGTGCAAGAGAACTCCACGTTCACGGCAAATGGCACCAATTTCCGCCAGCGGTTGCACTACGCCAATTTCGTTATTGGCCAGCATGACGGTTACCAGGGCTGTCTCTTCGGTGATAGACTCAGCCACTTGTTGTGGATCAATAAACCCGACCCGTTCGTGGCCCACCTGGTGAGGTTTGAGCAGTGTCACCTGGCAGCCCCGTCGGCCGAGTCGCTGCAAGGGATCCAGGATGGCGCGATGTTCGGTCGTCACGCTAATCACGTGATTCCCTTTCCGGCGCTGACGATCCAGCACACCGCGAATGGCCAGGTTGTTACTCTCAGTAGCACCACTGGTAAAGACAACTTCCCGGTCGGAGGCGCCAATCGTCGTGGCGATCAGGTGGCAAGCCCGTTCAACGGCCTCTTTTGCTTCCCAGCCAAACACATGACTGGTGCTGCCAGGGTTTCCATAAACCTCGTTTAAAAGGGGAAGCATCGCTTCTACCACTCGAGGATCAACTCGCGTAGTGGCGTGATTGTCCATGTAGACAGGTGTTTGAACCATGGGTTATTGCGGATCGGTGGCAAACAACGCCCGGAGACAAATCTCGGACCAACTCTCAAATTGGTCCAACTGACCCATCAACTCAGCCACTGGCCGAAATCCCGCCTCCCTTATTTCGTCTTCACGCGATTGCACATCTGGACGTTCAACGTCAAACAAATGGACAACACCCAGGTGCACCTTGCCCACTTCGGTGAGATCATCGTTGATCATCCCGACACACCGTACAGTGTACGGCGTGTCAATAATCACCTCTTCCTCCAATTCACGCCGCATGCCTTCCTGGTAAGGGTCACTGCCCGAGTCAACGGCTGCATCTATCGAGGAAATGTGCCCGCCAATGCCAACACTCCGTTTACTGTGCAATCTTTTTTCGCCCTGACCCTCACCGCGAGTGTATTGAAAGAGCTGAATCGCGCCAGCCTCGTCCGTGTAACGAAACAGGACATAGGGGATCAATTGCTTAAAGCTCGGGTCTTCCTCCATTTCATGTCGAGGGCGATAGCTGATGCAGGCGGGATCTAGCAAGCGTTCCAGGTATTGATCCACCTGTTCCGTAAATCCCTGGAAATAGCCGACCTCATGAAACAACTCAGTCGGTACCACCAGCACGTGTTCTGTATCAACGGTTGACATAAAAGAGTCCCTTCTTGATTGGTTGCTGCGATTCCGCTCGTCCTTAACGGCCGCCCCTGAATTATGATTGCTAGTATAGTCGTTTGCCGACAACTGGACTACGGGCAGCCAACACGGTTAGAGAATCACCATCGCATCTCCATAACTGTAGAAGCGATACTGCTGCTCGATGGCTTCCTCGTACGCCCTCCGCATCAGTGCATCACCTCCAAAAGTCCGGACCAGGACCAGCAGGCTGCTTTTGGGTAAATGAAAATTGGTCAGCAGTCCCTGGATTGCCTGAAATTGATAAGGGGGATGGATGAACAAATCCGTTTCACCTGCCCAGGCCTTCACCACCCCTTCACTAACAGCCGACTCCAAGAGCCTGACCGTCGTGGTACCAACCGCCACGATGCGTCCCCCTGCCAGCCTGGCCTGCTCA
>JAYGDG010000795.1:0-6334 GCA_046583015.1 Pirellulaceae bacterium
GATCATTGGCATACGCCGGCTGCCATCCTGGCCTGTGACGCGGGGAAACATGTTTACGTTGAAAAACCCTGCTCTCACAATATTCGTGAAGGACGATTGCTGGTCGAGGCAGCCCGACGCAACAAGCGACTGGTGCAACACGGAACCCAGGTACGCAGTACCCAGATGATGATCGAAGCAGTGCAGCGATTACGCGAAGGGATTATCGGGGATGTCAAAGTGGTGAAGGCCTGGAATATCCAGCAGCGCGGTTCGATTGGTCACGGTAAACCTCAAGCACCGCCGGCCCACCTGGACTACGATTTGTGGCAAGGTCCAACCCCGCCACTGCCTTACCAGCAGAACCGGGTCGATAGCCACTGGAACTGGTGGTACCACTATGGAACCGGTGACATGGGGAACGACGGAGTGCACGATATTGATTACGCTCGCTGGGGCCTGGGCGTCCAGACACATCCCAACCGGGTTGTGGCCCTGGGGGGTAAGTACTTCTTTGACGACGATCAGCAGTTTCCTGATACGCAGCAGGTTACTTTTGAGTACGACGGGGACGGCTCGCATGGCAGCCAGAAGATGTTTATCTATGAACAACGCCTCTGGTCCACCAATTATCCGCACAACGTAGACAGTGGCGTTGAGTATTACGGCACGAAAGGCCAGTTGTTTCTCAGTCGCCGGGGCAAGGCACAATGGTTGGCTGATCGAAACCAGCGAAAAGAACTGGACATCCAGTTGCAGCCCCAGGATGACAAGAGCCACGTTATCAATTTTATCGAGGCGGTTCGGGGCCAGGCCGAGTTAAATGCCGAGATTGAGGTGGGACATTTGACGACCTCTCTTTGCCACTTGGGCAATATCGCGATACGGCTTGGTCGACCGTTACATTTTGATCCCGTCAAGGAACAATTTATTGGTGACGATACCGCGAATCGATTGGTGGGTCGTAGTTATCGCCCGGGGCACTGGGCCACTCCGCGAGGCGCCTAGGAGCTCGTATCCCTATGGAGTTCAGGGCCTTAGGGCGAACCGGGATTGAGGTTTCCGCCATTGCTTTTGGTGCTGGACCCATTCCCGCCTTAATGACTTCCCAGGACCGGCAGCGTCAGCGTGAAACGCTGGCCTGTGCCCTGGAGGCCGGGGTGAATTGGATTGATACCGCGGCTACCTACGGCGCGGGGCAGTCAGAATCGAGCTTGGGCCAGACCCTGCATGATCTTGATGCCGTTGACTCGGTGCACCTGGCGACCAAGGTGCGGCTGGCAATGCAAGGCCCGGGGTCGATCGAGTCGCAAATATGCCAATCGGTTACCGAGAGCCTGCAGCGATTGGGAGTTTCTCGAGTTACGCTGTTGCAATTGCATAACTCGATTACCGCTGGCCGTGATGATGAGCCGACTTCTCTAAGCGTCGCAGATGTGCTCGGCGCGGGAGGTGTCCTGGAGAGTTTTGAACAACTGCAGCGTGAAGGATTAACCGAGCATATTGGTCTGACTGCCATTGGGCAGCCAGTAGCGCTGCGCGAGGTGATTGGTAGTGGTAAGTTTGCAACCGTCCAAGTCCCTTACAATATGGTCAATCCCAGTGCCGGCCAGGATGTGGCTGACCAGTTTCAGGAAGTTGATTACGGTAACGTAATTGCCGATTGTGCCAATCAGCAGATGGGAGTTTTGGCGATTCGCATTTACGCCGGTGGTGCGCTGGCAAGTCAACCGCCCAGTTCCCACACGTACAAGACCAAGTTTTTCCCACTGGACTTGTACGAGCGGGACCAGCAGCGTGCTGAGCAACTGGCTCAGCAGTTGGGAGTGGCGGTAGACTTGAAGGAAGTGGCGCTAAGATATGTCTTAAGCCATCCAGGGATTTCCGGAGCCATTGTTGGTTTTGCTGATCCGCAACACGTGCGCGATGCGCTGGGTTACCTGGCGGCAGGTCCGTTACCGGCGGCGCTGATCGCAGCTCTCGCAGGGGAGTAACCAGATCGACTGGTCTGCGTTCTTACGGTTCAAGCCGTTGCCCAGTCTTCCTGGCGGGAAATATAGCCAAGGATTTCGACCACTTGCGAGGTGCTTTCAGCCACCGCGCAAGCAGCGGCATCGATTTCTTTTAGCGCGTGTTGCAGTTCAGGTGAATGGATGACGATCAATGGTTTTTGAGTGGCGACGGCCAGGCCGGCGTCAAAAGCAGCGTTCCATTGTCGATACTTGTCGCCAAAACGAACGATGACCAGGTCTGCCTGGTCTAACATCGTGCGGGTGCGCAGCGCGTTGAGGCCGGCTCCCTTGCGGTCATGCCAAAAAGGGTCGGTTTCAGCGCCGAGAATTTCAGCCCCGGTATCGTCGCTGGCTGCATGATCGGTGACAGGGCCCAGAAATGAGACCGGCAATTTGGCAGCAGCAGCCTGCTCGGCCAGTTCCGTGCGCCAGCTGGTATGGATTTCTCCGGCCAGGTAAACGGTGTAGTGCATGAGGTGGCTTTCGTCATGGGCAGAAGTCAGGAAGCCTGCTCATGATGCCTGCTGGATGGACTTCCGACAAGTACCGGATTTATTTTGGGGAGTAAATTTGTCTGTGGCCCGGCCGCATCAAGAGGATGATCGTGTTATGATGAGCTTGAAACAGGCAATGGCTTGTCCACGATGGCAGGATATTAAACAGGAATAAGATAATGAGACAGTTATTTTCTTTGGCGTTGGTGTGGTTGCTCGCTTCTGGATCCTTGCTGGCAGTCGCCGCAGAACACCCGAATATTCTTTGGATTACCAGTGAGGATCACGGTCCGGAAATGGGATGTTACGGCGACGATTTTGCTACCACGCCGCACGTCGATGCGCTGGCCAAGAAGGGGATGTTGTTCAAGCTGGGCTGGTCTTGTGCTCCCGTCTGTGCTCCCGCTCGCACGACCATCATTACCGGTATGTACCCGCCCTCCATTGGCGGCCAGCACATGCGCAGCATGGTGAACTTGCCACAACAAATCCAGTTTTACCCAACGTTTTTGCGGTCCCAGGGATATTACTGTACGAACAATTCAAAGACCGACTACAACGTCAACCAGCAGACGACGGGTTGGAACGAATCATCCCGTAAGGCACATTACCAGAACCGTCAGGCGGGCCAGCCTTTCTTTGCCATCTTCAATTCCACGGTTAGTCATGAAAGTAAGATCCGCGCCCGTCCCCATGAAAAAGTCCACGACCCGGCCAAGGTTCGTATTCCCGCATACCACCCGGATAATGCCGAGACCCGCCAGGATTGGGCCCAGTACTATGACATCGTGACTCGTGCCGATGCGATTGCCGGTCAAAAGCTGGCCGAACTCGACAAGGCTGGATTAACGGATGACACCATCATTTTTTATTACGGTGACCATGGCTCGGGAATGGCACGTGGAAAACGTTGGCCCTACAACTCCGGGTTGTCGGTCCCCATCGTGGTCTATTTCCCCGACAAGTGGAAACACCTGGCACCGGCGGAATATAAGCCGGGTAGTAAGAGTGATCGACTGGTCAACTTTGTCGACTTGGCTCCCACGCTGCTGAGCCTGGCCGGTGTGAAACCTCCCCAGTGGATGCAGGGACATGCCTTTGCTGGCAAACACCAGGTCGCGAAGCCCAAGTACATGTTTGGTTTTCGTGATCGGATGGACGAACGGTACGATTTTATCCGCACCGTGACGGACGGACGTTACCACTACATTCGCAACTACAATCCGCACTTCGTCTACGGTCAGTTTGTCCAGTATAACTTCGTGACCCCGTCGACGTCGGCCTGGAAACGCGACTTTGACGCGGGCAAGCTGAATGAGTCGCAATCCCATTTCTGGAACTTGAAACCGGCTGAAGAGCTGTACGATTTACAGGCTGATGCGGACGAAGTGAATAACCTGGTTGGGTCTGCCCAGCACCAGGCGATTCTGAAAGAGTTGCAGGGCGCCTTAGCAAACTGGTGCAAAGAAATTCATGACGTTGGTTTTCTGCCCGAGGGTGAAATTCACAGTCGTAGCAAGGGGATGACTCCTTACGAGATGGCCCGCAACGAGAAGCTCTATCCCTTTGACAAGATCTTTGCTGCTGCGGATCTGGCCACGCGGCGCGGCAAAGGGGACCTGGAGCAATTGAAGAAATTGTTGCAAGATTCTGACAGTGCTGTCCGTTACTGGGGCGCGATTGGCATTCTCAACCGGGGTCAACCGACGGTGCAAGCTGCCAGCAAGGAATTGGCTGCTGCCCTGCAGGATGATTCACCCTATGTTGTCGTGGCGGCATCTTATGCCCTGGGGAAATATGGGAACAAGGCGCAGCAGCGAACGGGTGTTGATCGCCTGGTAGAGGTTGCCCCCTGGACCAAGGATACCGAGGTGTTTGTCTCGATAGCCGCTCTCAACGCGCTGGATAAGCTCGATGGCAAGGCTGCCCACGCCCTGGAGGCGATCAAGGCGTTCCCTGTCGGCGGCGGCGCCTCTCCCAATGGCCGTTACAACGGTTACGTGAAGAACCTGAAAGCTAAAACGCTCAAGGATCTCGGTGTCGGAAATCAGGGTGGCAAAAAGAACCGTGGTCAGAGAAACCAGAAAAAGAAGCCGGCCGCAGCCGAGTGAGGGGCATTCGTCGAGGAAGCCTCTCGTTAGGCGTCGAGGATCTCCTCAAGCGTGACCATGGCACCACGCTTGATGGACTCCTGGGCAGCCAGGCAGACGGCAACGCTCAGGCGAGCGGACGGACCGTCGGTCAGTGGCCGGGTCCCCTGCTGACAACAATCGATAAAATGCTGTAGCTCGGGAAGAATGCCTCGGTCGATTCTCCCGGAGGCATCGGTGAATCCTGCTTCGTCGATCGAGTCGGTCACGTCGATCTCGTTCCGGGTGGCGGTTTGGAAGTCGTGACGCACCAGTTGCAGGGCTTGGTTGAGCGTATCGATACGACCGCCGTTGCCGACCACACCAATTTCGGTGTCGCCGCCGTGGGGAGCAAACAGGCATAATTCCAGGCTGGCGCGGCGACCATCCTGGTATTCCACCAGCACCTGGGCATTGTCGAGTATTTCCCGGTCCAGCAGGACATCGCGACCTCCCATGGCTGCCACTCGCAGCGGCGGGCGATCAATCATCCAGTTAAAGAGATCGAAGTGGTGGCAGTTTTTTTCCAGGATGGTGCCGCCCGTGAGTGCTTCACTCGATCGCCAGCCTGGTCGCATGGGACCGCGAAACTCGCGGCACCACATGAGGTGCAGGTTGCCAATATCTCCACCTTCAATCATGGCTTTCATTTCCTGGTACATCCGTTGGAAACGCATTTCATGGCCGACTTGCAGAACCCGCTGGGCTGATTCGGAAGCAGCAATAATGTCATTACATTCGCCAATCGTCAGACCCAGTGGTTTTTCGCAGAGGACATGTTTGCCGGCCTCAAAGGCGGCCAGGGCGGCGGCGTGGTGCTGGTCATTGGTCAGTGCGATCACGACGGCATCGATGGCTTCGATTTCCAAGACCTGTTGCCAGTCGGTGAATGTTTGCAGCTGGTCACCGGCCAGCGCCTGGGCCTGCTGCCGGCTTTCACCGCTGCGACTGCTGGCCGCGACGACTTGGACGCCGTCGATGTTGAGCAAATTCGTGAGATGGGCTTCGCGGCCAAACCAGCCAGCTCCCATCAGTCCTACGTTGATCGTTTGTGTCACCCGGTTTCCTCGTCTGCAAATACTGTCAGTTAGCCTTGCTGAACTGGCTGAGAAAAATTAAATCCGTTGAGGGCCTGCTGGCCTTGTAGCACAGCGGCCACGTCCTGGCAAACGGCGGCTACCACACGCTCTTGTGCTTCGCTGGTAAAGGCAGCGATGTGGGGCGTGAGAATGACGTTTTCCATTTGCTCCAGTGGACTCGGTGCCGGCGGTTCGCTGCTACGGACATCGAGTGCTGCGCCTGCCAGTTGCTTATTCTGGAGCGCTTCGACAAGGGCTGTTTCATTGACCACTTCGCCACGCGACGTGTTGATAAACATGGCGCCGGGTTTCATTTGCTCAAATCGTTGCCGGTTGAACAGGTCACGAGTCTCTTCACTTAGCGGGACATGGCAAACGACGAAGTCCGCCTCAGAGAGTAGCTGCTTGAATGAAGTTAGTTCGACGTTCAGTTCTTGCAAGTGCGGTGTAGAGGGATCGACGTAATCGTCGTGAGCAACAAGGGTCATTCCGAAGGCCTGGGCTCGCTGGGCAACCAGCGTACCGATGCGGCCAATACCAACGATGCCCAGGGTTTTCCCGGCAAGTTCACTGCCAGTGAATTGGCCACGGTTCCAGCCAGCTTGCCGCGTATCGGTGGCGGCAGCGGGGATCTGGCGTGC
>JAYGDG010000846.1:0-4006 GCA_046583015.1 Pirellulaceae bacterium
TAGATGACGAGAACTGGCAAAAGCTCGTCGATCTCGCGACCACCTTAGGGGTTACCGCGCCAACTCTCGCTTAATGCTTGCCGGAGAGGCGCTATTTTCCTGGCCATACTTGCCTCCACCCTCTAAGGGAGGGCAGAATAGGGGTCAGTCAGGTTGATCTTCGCTGAAACGACTTCCATTATTGTCTTAATTGCTGGGGAGCTACCATGATCATGTCAAAGGTCCTGAGACGCGTTTTGCTGACGGCATCGACCATTGCTTGCGTGTGCACGTACGCGAGTGGACCCCTTTACGCCGAAACATTACCCCTTGTCACGAACGTTGAATCACAACCACTCAAATCCCAGGCCAAGCGGGTCGCCGCTGCCTTGGAATATCTCGGCCACCCGTTAACGGCAGCGGAATCCAAAGAATTAGCTGCGGCGCTCGACAACACCAGCGATATGGACGCCATTGCCGGCATCCAGAAGGTCCTGGACCGGCGGGCTCTTATTGGTGTCAACATTAATCCGGAAAGCCGCGTCAAGACGCTTCGCGGCACGGCGCCCGCCATACTCACCGAACAGGGATGGTCCGTCTTCCTGGTTAAGGTACACAACGAGGCCGGTGTCACCAGCAAGTTGGCTTGCACCAGCCCGAATGCGGCTCCCTTGCAACAGCGTTCGCGAGGAGCGGCGGAACCCAAACCGACAGTCACTCCCAAGGACGTACCAAACCGGTGGCTGGACGTTATCATGTTCGACCGCAAGCCACTGACAACCACTCTCTCGGGATTGGAGTTGGATTACCGCATCGTGCAGTTGTATTCGCGAGATGCTGGTAAACGAGAGGCTATCTTTCAATTCGACGTGGGGCAAGGCACCCAGGATTTGGGGTTTCGCAGCGAGTTGCCAATTCTCTTTCAATGCCAACCGGCGGTGCGGGTAACGTTGAATATCGTAGATAACGACGGCAAACCGACGACCGGACAATTCGTGATTCGCGACTCTCTTGGCCGTATCTACCCAGCGCGGGCCCGCAGACTCGCTCCGGACTTCTTCTTCCACGACCAGATCTACCGGCATAGCGGCGAGACCGTCAGCCTGCCGGCCGGCGAGTACCAGTTCGTTTTCACACGGGGACCGGAATACCTCATCCAGCGGCGAACCGTGACCGTCCCGCCGACCAGAAAAGGGCACCAGGAGACGTTCCGACTTAAGCGTTGGATCAAGTTAGCCGATCACCGCTGGTTTTCCGGCGACCACCATGTCCATGCGGCCGGTTGCTCACATTACGAAGCTCCTACCCAGGGCGTCACGCCGGAGGCCATGATGCGACACATCCTGGGAGAAGACTTGAACGTCGCTTGCGTCCTCTCCTGGGGTCCTTGCTGGTATCATCAAAAACAGTTCTTCGATGGACAATTGCACGCCCTCTCCACTAAGGACTACTTGATGCGTTATGACGTGGAAGTCTCCGGCTTTCCAAGTTCGCACACAGGCCACCTGTGCCTGCTTCGCTTGAAAGAGGACGATTACCCCAACACCACGCGTATTGAAGAGTGGCCCAGTTGGGACCTGCCGGTCTTAAAATGGGGCAAGGAGCAAGGGGGCGTGGTCGGCTTTTCGCATAGCGGCTGGGGCCTAAAGGTGGACGACAAGACACTCCCCAGCTACCAGATGCCGAAATTCGACAGCATCGGAGCCAACGAGTACATCGTTGATGTTGTCCACAATGTCTGCGATTTTATTTCAGCTGTCGATACACCGATAATTTGGGAGCTAAGTATCTGGTACCACACGCTCAACTGCGGCTACACTTGCCGCATCAGTGGAGAAACAGATTTCCCTTGCATCTACGGCGACCGCGTTGGCCTCGGTCGCATCTACGTTAAGTTGGACAAGGACCAGCCGCTGACCTTTGACAATTGGGTTTTCGGGCTTCGGGATGGTCGCAGCTATTGCAGTGAGGGCCTCTCCCACCTGTTGGACTTCCAGGTCAACGGCCTGGGCGTCGGCGAGAAGGGGCAGGATAAACGTGCCAGCTTCCTCCGTATTACCAGCGGCACGCCCCTGAAAATCATGGGCAACGTGGCAGCCTTGCTCCAGGAGAAACCCCTGCAAATCATCCGCAACAAACCTTTGGACCAGAAACCATACTGGCACGTGGAACGGTCCCGCATCGGTGACACTCGCAAGGTACCCGTAGAGCTGATTGTTAACGGGCATGCGGTTGCCAGGACCGAGGTCACCGCTGACGGTTCGATCCAGCCGGTCACCTTTGATTACAAGCTCGATAAATCGAGCTGGGTGGCTCTGCGGATCTTCCCCTCGGCTCACACTAATCCAGTCTTCGTCGAGGTCGACGAAAAACCGATACGGGCCAGTAGGCGGAGTGCCGAGTGGTGCTTAAAGGCGGTCGACGTCTGTTGGAACGCTAAGAAGGGTCGCATTCGCAAGGAGGAGCAGGAGGCTGCCGCAGCCGCCTTCGAGAAGGCGCGGGAAGCTTACCGCACGATCCTCGATGAATCCTTTGACGATCGCACCCAGCCGGGCGAAAAAGAGAACTAACAACCCGCCACTAGCGGAGCTTGCTCTTGTAGATAGGCAGGTGACGATAGTAGACCTCCAGCATGTAAATGCTCAGGCAGGTCGTAAAGAGCCGACCGCCCTGATGGCCCCAGGCATCATCCGAGGGGGACCAGCTTCCTTTTTCGCGGCCAACCGTCGTCTGGTGTTCGGGAACAGTTTGCCGCATGACCCGGTTCCACTTATTCCACCACTCACCCCCCATGTGATGCAGCATCTGCGTTGCATAGTACCAGTAGTAGACATCCTGTTCGTTCCAGTTCATCGGGTTTTCACCGACAATGTTCGCTCCTCGGATCAGTCGCGGGTCATCATGCTTCCAGCCCAGGTACTGCCGGCAGAGGAGCCCCTCAGCCGTCATGGAGATCTTTTCCCCGTAACCGAGTCGATAACCGTACTGGCTGCCGCCGTCGGTCGTTGCCGCGTCGAGGTACTGCGAGATTTTAATCAGCTTTTCACTCGGCACTTTCAAACCCGCCATCAAGCCACTTTGCAGGGCCATCACGAACCAGCCGGTCACCGACGTGTCTGACTCTCCGTTGGGTGCATAACGCCAGCCGCCAGCCGGAGACTGGATACGGAAACAATAATCGAGTGCCTTTTGTGCGGGGGCTTTGTATTTAGCGTCCCGGGTCATTCCGTAGAGTTCACAGAGCGCGATCGTGGCCTGGGCATGTGTGTAAAGTCGATGATGAAAACTGCCTTCCTTGAAAAAGTTGCCGTCGGCATCCTGCATTCGCAACATGGCGGCCCACCCCCGTGCCACCACTTCCCGATGTTCCCCGGTTTTATGGGTGTGGCCGGCTCCCTGGAAGGCGAGCAGGGCCATGGCGGTGGCGGCGGCCCGGTTTTCCACACCGCTGCCCGTACTATATGGTCCCGTCAGGCTCCAGAGGCCATCTTTGCCTTGATTCTTCTTGAGCCATTCCAGCCCCATCTTGACGGCCGCCTCGGTCGTCGCGGTGCCGCCGTAGGCAGCCAGCAGCGCTTCCTTCATTCCTTTCTCTCGCCCGGTCAGGGCTAGCCCAATGGAAGGAGTTGACAAATCACTGGTAGCCTTCAACGCGTCGATTGTAAATTCAAGTTCCGGTGGTGCCGCCAGCGGGTCATCCACGAATTCTTCGTCGAGGCTCATGACTGGCTTTTCGATCTCCAGCAAGTCTGAGTCCGCGGCCTGGAACAAATCGTCCTCGATCTGTTCGCCGAGCTTCTCGGCGTAGACCATCTCCAGTTGCATGCTGTCATCCGGCAAGTTCATGAAACCCCAGATCCCAAGGATGATCAGTACGATCGTATGGAAGACCAGGCTTACCAGCCAGGGTGGCGAATTCTCCACGGCCCAGGCAGTGGCGTCCTCTTGTTCTTCCTCGTCTTCTTCCTCATCTGCTACCGGAAAGCCGCTGTCACCCGCCGCAATGCTGACAGGAATCGGGCGATTC
>JAYGDG010000905.1:0-2067 GCA_046583015.1 Pirellulaceae bacterium
AGACGCAATATCCTAGAGATTGCACGCGGTGCTTCATGGCCGCCGTCGTGACAACCAGTTCGCGGGACAGCTCAATTTCATCGCCAGCCACGACCGGTACCAGCTCACAAGGTAAACGACCCTGGTCCAACCGCGAAAAACATTGCAATAATCGCTTCATCATCTCGATCGCCGACTCTGGCATGTAGATGGTCGGCGGTTCCATTTTCATCATTCGTCGCCGCGCCACGTAGACTGGCAAAGCAGCGATATGATCCAAATGGGTATGAGATATGAACCAGGTGGAGGTTCCCATAAATCCCCAGGGATGGGCTCCCAGATCAAAGCCTAACTTTAACTCTGGAATTCTCCAGTATGTTTGCACGGCTGCACGAGAATAACCTTCGATCGTTAGATCGCCGTGAACCAATCTCTTCACTGGCAGATTCTTGAGCATTGTGTTGCGCCGTCCAATAAAACCCCTGGAAACAATCCAGTCTGTTTATCCCTGAAATTTTCCTGGAAATGAAGATAACCAGGTCCGCTCGACCAGTGTACGATCGTCCCTCATCAGCGGGAAGGGGGAGACTGCTGATCTGCAGCCACAATTACCACCGAGCGTTCTTTTGGATGCGCCCCGCACAAAGCTCGCAACTTATGCTATTGCGATAATTCTGAAGTACCCTCAGATTCGAGGGCAGAACCACCATACTCATCAATATCCGAAAACGCACTGCCTTCCTGGAATTGTTCGCCGGGGATAATCCAGATTTCCCCATGCAATTGATCTTGCCTGGTATCAACACTGTGATGTCGGACTAATTCCAGAACTGCCAGGAAGACACCAATCATCCGCGACTTGTGCATCCGCTGATCAAACATGTCAGAGAACGCTATCTGCTGTTCGTCCTTCAGTCGCTGGTAAATCCGCTGCATGTGGGTTTGGATAGGTGTCTCGTCATAGACAATGTTCGAGGGTTGAATTTGCTGCACATCTCTCAAGACACGTCCAAATGCACTGACCAGGTCCCACAATTCCACTTCCTGAATCGGTTGATCTCCGATCTCCGTCCGACGCGGTGGCAGATCGTTGGCCAGACGAGCACGACGTAACTGCCACTGCTGGCCCCGTTCTTCGAGTAGGCTGGCAGCGTCTCGTAATTGCTTGTACTCCAATAATCTCTGTACCAGTTCATCCCGGGGGTCTTCCACCATGTCCGGGACTTCATCCATTTGCGGCAACACCATCCGCGATTTTATTTCCATTAGAATGGTTGCCAAATCAAGAAAGTCACCGACTGCATTTACATCCAACGATTCGAGAATCGCCATGTGTTTGAGAAACTGGTCCGTGATCATTGCGATCGGAATGTCGGTGATATCGATCTCGTGCTTGCGCACCAGGTACAGCAATAGATCCATCGGACCGCGGAAACAATCTAAGTCAACGTGAAAATTCATCCCGTAACACCTAATCTCCAGAGGACCCGAACCGGTCGCCAAGCGAATCAACTCAACAACCCTCTAACATCCCTAATCACAACCGTTATAACCGGTAACGTCAACTACAATTTAAGCTGATTTGGCCTTCCTGGAACCGATGACTTGACACGTTTCTTGTCAAGACATGACAATAAAACATGGTGACGTCTTAGCTAGCAGTCGGTGAAGCTCTGTTTAACGTCGTCTAGAAACCAGTTATAGTCACTAGTTAAAGGGACTGGAGTTCCTCCACCGAAAGTCAGCGAACCAATTTGTTGCCCACCCCACACTCTCACCTGTCAGGGTCTTACCAGTAAGGACTCACCGTAGAACTTTCCCACCACTAACGGTTAAATCATAGTCCATCATGATTGAAATAAAACACCGCGAAACGCGAGAAGTGCTGTTGCGTGTCGAGAGTGACACGTTGCAGAATCGATCTTTCGATGGCGTTCAGTTAGTGGGAGCTGATTTCTCCGGGATGGATCTTTCCGGTGCAGACTTTGGAAACTCTGATTTACGTGAAGCTGATTTCACGAACGCTCAACTGGTAGGCACTTCATTTAAGCGTGCCAATCTAAATCAAGCGATTTTTGTTGGGGCCAA